>JAQBPH010000002.1:0-8931 GCA_028287625.1 Chloroflexota bacterium
CGCAAGTCAGCGATGGCCCCTGGCGGGGCCACCCGTCAAGCGATGAAAATGCACCAGCCGTCCGGCGACATCGGGATGTCTTTGGTGCCGTAAGCCCGGTCGCAAGTCGGATGCGGGGACCTGGGGCACCCTCACCTGTTGCCTTGAGCACGAGTATCAGACTCTTAGGAAGCAGGTCCCTCCGGGCGGCGTCATGGACACCGGAGGTTGCGGAATGGACCGAGTCGTCGAACGGGTGGCTGGCCTCGACGTCCACAAGGACACGGTGGTGGCCACGGTGCGCGTCCCCGGTGAGGACGGGAGGCGCCACGAGGAGACGCATACCTTCGGGACCACCCTGAGCGACCTGCTGACCCTGGTGGACTGGCTGGCCAGCCACCGGGTCACGCTGGTGGGGATGGAGGCCACGGGGGTGTACTGGAAGCCGGTGTACTTCGTGCTCGAGGATGCGCTGGAGTGCTGGCTGCTCAACGCCCGCCATCTCAAGGCGGTGCCGGGGCGCAAGACCGACGTGGCCGACTCGGCGTGGATCGCCCAGCTGGTGGAGCACGGGCTGGTGCGTCCCAGCTTCGTCCCGCCGAAGCCGATCCGGGACCTGCGCGATCTCACCCGGTACCGGAAGGCACAGATCCAGGAGCGGACTCGCGAGGCCCAGCGGTTGGACAAGGTGCTCCAGGACGCCGGGGTCAAGCTCTCCTCGGTGGCGACCAACATCCTGGGGAAGTCGGCGCGCGACATGCTCGACGCCCTGGTGTCGGGGACCACCGACCCGGAGGTGCTTGCCGAGCTGGCGCGGGGCCGGATGCGGAAGAAGCTGCCGGAGCTGCGAGAGGCGCTCCGAAGCCGCTTCCGTGCGCACCATGGGCTGATCGTGGGCGAGATCCTGGGCAAGCTGGACTACCTCGACGAGATGATCGAACGGCTGTCGGAGGAGATCGGGCGGCTGATCGCCCCTTTCGGATCGGCGGTGGAACTGCTGCGGACGATCCCCGGGGTTGACCACCGCACTGCGGAGAGCCTCCTCAGCGAGATCGGAGCCGATATGAGCCGATTTGCGAGCGCCGCGCACCTGGCCTCCTGGGCGGGGATGTGCCCGGGGAACAACGAGTCCGGGGGCAAGCATCGGTCGGGTCGGACGCGGAAGGGGTCGAAGTGGCTGAGGCTGGCGCTGGTGGAGAGTGCGAAGGCGGCGTGCCGGACCAAGGAGACCTTTCTCGCCGCCCAGTACCACCGCCTCAAGGGCCGGCGCGGTCATGCGAAGGCGACGGTGGCGGTGGGCCACTCCATCCTGGTGATCGCCTACCACTTGATGTCCCGGGAGGAGCCCTACACGGAGCTCGGCGCCACCCACTACGTGGAGCGGCACGGCGGCGAGAGGTACAAGCGACGGCTGGTCGCCAGCCTGGAGCGGATGGGCTACAGCGTGACCCTCGAACCGACCGCGGCCTGAGCGGCATCGCCGCCCACCGCGGAGGCCTCCAGGCCCCGACCGAGGAGCTTCGCGCGGGGGCTATTTTCGTATCAGACATCGTGCGCTGGCGCGCCCGATGCCGGCTCCCGCCCCCCCTCGCCGGCACTCGCCGGCGGCGCGCGCTTCGCGCTCGCAATTTGCATCTCCACCGGCCGAGATACGACGCGAGGAACGCTGCGCGTTCTTCCTGGAAACCCGCACGATCCGCGGAGAGGGTGGCCGGCTCGGCGTCGCCGGGTCGCGCGTGATGCCCATGCGGGGTTCAAGCGTCCACCCGTGAGCCGCTCGGGGGGTGCATTGTGAGCGTTGCTCGTGGTACCTCGGCCCGTTGACCCTTCACGAAGAGCGCGCGAAGCGCGCGTCGCCGGCGAGTGCCGGCGTGGAGAACGTCAGGAGGTCGTGGAGCGTGGCCACCACCGTCGCCACCACGCCGAGGCGCATCAGCACCCGGCCCGCCACTCCGGCCCAGCGCAGCGCCACGCGCTCTCCGCTCCACACCTTCGCCATCACCGAGCCCGTGTGGTCGGCCTCGCCGACCAGGACCCTGGCCTCGTCGACCCCAGCCGGCGTGCCACCGCCGCCGTCGTGAGCCACGGCGTCGATGAACGCGGCGTCGTCAGGAGCGATCGCCGCGTGCGCCGGATCCCATTCCAGCGCGCTCTCCGCCGAGGGCGACCCGCCGCCCTGGTCGATGAGCTCACGCTGGTCATCGGGCAGTGCCACGCCGCCGGCGGTGACCGCACCGGTGACCTGGCGCTCCTGGAGTTGCGTCACCTCCTGCGTCCAGCGGGAGCCCACCTGGATGCCGGCCACGCGAAAGCGACCCTTGGCCGCGTCCAGCTCGTCGTCCGCCCAGGCTCGCAGCCGCTCGCGCGGCCCTTCCGAGGGCGCACACCACCGGACCTTCTCCGCAGGCACCGCCCGCTCGCAGAGCCGCTGCATCACTCGTGCCACCCGATGCTCAAGGGCCCGTACGACCTTCGACTCGGCAGTGACGCCCAGGACGAGGGAGGTGATCACCGGTATCAGCACCACCGAGGCGCAGAGGCCGACGATCCCCACCGCGCGTCCGCTCTGGCTCATCGGCGCCACCTCGGCGGCCGCCGGCAACTCCACGCATCGTGGCCCCAGACGGCGGTAGAGCGCGGGTGATTAGGGCGGCCAGGCGTTGAGATGCCTCATCGACAAGATCGACGGCTGCCGGCGATGTGCTGGCGCTGGGCTGCATGGTCGGCTCGGCTCCTGCAATGTGCGAGAACCGACATGTACAGGAGGCCTCTAACTCGAAATGAACTCGGACGGCATCAGCTGTCGAGTTAGTCCGGAGTTGACCGAGTTGGTCCGGAGTCAGGTGGGCGCGTCACTTTGCGGTGAGTGCGTCGAGGGTGACGGCGGCGAGGACGTCGACCGTAAGACGGGGCGCCGGATGAGGGGTGGCGGAGCTCGGGGGTGGGGCTGCGCGAGCCGGCCGATGAGTTCGACCTGGTTGAGGGCGGGGCCGCCGCAGCGGCGCTCTGCGGGTGCTGCCGGGAGGAGGCCGGCGCCTCCGTCGTGGCGGCTGGCTTGCGGGGCATCGAGGTGACCTCCGGTGGAGTGGATCAACGCCCCGGTGTCGAGCAGGCCGTTCCCGCACTGCAAGGCCGAGTGCAGCGGTCCCTCCAGAAGGGTCTGAGCAACTCCATCTGGACACCACACGGTGGCCCTCGTCGTCAAGGGCCGGAACTAACACCACGTCCCGCGACGCACTCAATGGCGTGTTTCCTGGCCGATTTGGGCCCTGGAGCCAACGAAGGGATTTCAACGCCAGGCCCACCTCTTACGAGGCGGAATGCCGCGGCGATGACGCGGAATAAGGGGTTTCACACTGCCGGTGCTATAGAAGGTGGCTTGGAGGTTGTTCAGATGGAGCCTCTGGCCGGGACGGGAGCGTTGGGGATACGCGTGCAAAAGGAACGCAGAGCTGTCGCCGAGTCCCCGGTGCGTGCTTACATCCCGCGCCTGCCGGCTGTACGCTTCAGCGGATGGGCATGACGTGCTTAGGATGTAGGCAAGAGAATCGCGAAGGGCGGAAGTTTTGCGCCACTTGCGGAGATCGGCTGGTCTTGTCCTGCCCGGGTTGCCGGTGCAAGAACGAGCCCGGCGAGCGCTTCTGCGGCGAGTGTGGTGCCGCGCTGGCGTGGGGGCCATCGGTGGCACCCGCCGCCCTGAACCCACAGAGCGAGCGGAAGCAGGTCACCGTGCTGTTTGCCGACGTGAAGGGCTCGATGGACCTCGCCGGCCGAGTGGACCCGGAGGAGTGGGTCGAGCTCATGGGTCGTTTCTTCGCTATCCTCCGTGATGGCGTCAACCGGTTCGGGGGCCGGATAGACAAGTTCACCGGCGACGGGATCATGGCTCTCTTCGGCGCGCCGGCTGCCTACGAGGACCACGCCCAGCGGGCCTGTGCAGCCGCCCTCCACCTCCGCGAGGAGCTGTCGCGCTTCGGGCGGGAACTGGAGGTTGAGCGTGGGCTCGGCTTCTTGGTGCGGATGGGGCTTGACTCCGGAGAGGTCGTCGCCGGCGCGGTCGGCGAGGACCTGACTGTCGAGTACACGGTCCTCGGGAACACCGTCGGCCTCGCCCAGCGCATGGAATCACTCGCCGAGCCGGGGGCCGTCTATGTGACGGCGGCCACCGCCGCTCTGGTCGAGGGGTACTTCGTGCTGCGGGATCTGGGCGCGATGCGGGCGAAGGGCGTCGTGGATGCGGTGACAGTCTTCAAGCTCCTCCGCCATGGGGCGCTGCGCACTGCACTTGAGGTGGCGGCAGCCCGAGGGCTCTCGCGATTCGTCGGGCGCGAGCGCGAGATGGCGGCGCTCGAGGGTGCCTTTGCCCAGGCATGCGAGGGCAACGGGCAGGTCGTCGGGATCGTCGCCGAGCCCGGCCTCGGCAAGAGCCGGCTATGCCACGAGTTCGCTGAGTGGTGCCGCGCACGAGGCGTCGAGGTCTTCGTCGGCCACGGCCTGGCGCATGCCCGGGCGGTGCCGTTCGTCGCGGTGCTGGAGATCTTGCGCTCCCTGTTCGGGATCAGCGATCAGGACGACCCTGCGACGGCGCGGGTGAAGGTGGGCGGCACGATCCGGGAGCTCGACCCCTCGCTCGCCGGCGTCGTCCCGCTGCTGTACGAGTTTCTCGGGGTCGGCGATGCGGAGCTGCCCACGAGCGTCATCGATCCTGAAGCGCGGCAGAGGCAGATCCTCGCGGCACTCAACCGGTTGCGCCGAGCACGCAGCGCTCGCAACCCAATTGTCATGGTCGTCGAGGATCTGCATTGGCTGGATCCTGGGAGTGTGGCGTTCCTGGAGAACCTAGTCGGCAGCGCTCCCGGCACCCGCGTCCTAGTAGTGACGACCTTCCGTCCCGAGTACCACTTCCCTTGGCCGCATCGGGCGCACTATGGTCAGCTTCCGCTTCTTCCCCTCGGAGAGGCGGCGAGCGACGAGCTCTTCCGTGAGCTCCTCGGCCCAGCTCCTTCTCTCGGCGAGCTGGGCGACCGGGTCAGGGCACGGGTTGCCGGCAATCCGTTCTTCATCGAGGAGATCGTCCGCGGGCTCGTGGAGGAGGGATGTCTTCGTGGCCGGCGAGGCGCGTATGAGCTGGCGAGGAGCGTCAGCGAGGTGAAGATCCCCGCCACCGTCCAGGCGGTGCTGGCCGCCCGCATCGACCGGCTTCCTGAGCGGGCGAAGACGCTCCTCCAGATGGCGGCTGTCGTCGGCCGGCAGTTTTCGCGACGGCTGGTCGGCAGCGTCTCGGGCCTGGCCGAGGACGAGCTGGGGGCAGCACTGCAGGCGCTGGTGGATGCCGAGCTCGTCTACGAGACCGCCGTCTTCCCGGAGGAGGAATACACGTTCAAGCACGCCCTGACCGAGGAGGTGGCCTACCGTTCCCAGCTGGCTCGGCGCCGGACCCGCATCCATGCAGCCGTGGCCCGGGCGCTGGCCGAGCTCGACCCCGCGAAGCTTGACGAGCGAGCCTCGCTCATTGCCCAGCATCACGAACTGGGTGGCGAGTTGCTGGAAGCGGCCCGCTGGAACGCCCGCGCCGCTGGATGGGCGGGCTACAGCCATCCAGCGGAGGCGGCCCGGCACTGGCGGCGGGTTCGGGCCCTCACCGACCAGCTCGACCAGTTGCGCGAGGCGGCCGAGCTGGGCATCAACGCTCGGATCATGCTGCTCGGCTTCCAGGTGCGCCTCGGCGCCGGGAGCGAGGAGGGCCACGTCTCCTATGAGGAGGAGGGCGCGGCGGTGTTCGCCGAGGCCAAGGCGTTCGCCGAGGTCGCCGGCCAGCCAGCCGTCAACGTGATCGTCCATATGCTCCATGGCCTCGCCTTGCAATTGGGACACGCCATAGAGGAGGGCTACCAGCTCAGCGCGGAGGCGGCCCGGCTCGCCGACGACATGGGCGACCCTGGTCTACGAGCGTCGGCCAGAGTTCCCCTCGCCTGGTGCCTGTTCGTCCTCGGCCGCGTCGGCGAGGCGGCCGCCATGGCCGAGGACATGGTGGCCATCGTGGGCGAGGACCGTTCCACCGGCCGGGAGATGGTGGTTACCTCTCCGTATTCCTGGTGCCGTATGCAGGTGGCGCACCTCGGCACCTATGCCGGCCGCCTCGATGAGGGCCTCGCCGCCCTCGAGCGGGTCATTGCCGTCGCCGGTGAAGAGGGGGACTTGGAGACCCAGGCCTGGGCCCACCGTTTCTGGGCGAGCGTCGCCGACCTCGCAGGAGTCGACCCGGACGCCGCTGCCGCCCACGCCCAGAAGAGTGTGGAGTGGGCCGAGGCGTCGGGAGGCCCCTGGTCCTGCATCTTCAACCGTGAAGGGCTCGCCATCAGCTACTGCCAACGGGGTGAGTGGGCCGAGGCAATCGAGGTGGTGGACGCCGCTCTCGCTATCGCCCAGGAACTCCGACTCTCCCTCGCCGAGACCCCAGTACTGCTTTCCATCCGGGCCCGGGCACTGATCGGCCTGGGTGACCTGGGCGAGGCCCGGGCGAACGCGAGGGAGGCGATCGCGGTGGCACAGCGATGCGGCACCCGGATGTACGAGGCGATGGCGCGACACCAACTTGCCCGGGCGATCTTGGCCAATCCCGTTCCCGGTGAGGAGGTCGTGGCGAGAGCCGAGCTGGATCGGGCCCTCTCCATCCTCGAGACGCTCGGGATCCGAGCCCTGATTCCGCATATCCATCTGGAGCTTGGCCGTCTTGCACAGATGGCAGGCGACGAGCAGGGTTACGACCGCGAGCTGCGGACGGCCCACCGTCTGTTCCGCGAGATCGGTGCGCGCGGTCGAGCGGAGGAGGTGGCCTCGCTGATCGGCGGGGTGATCTCGAGGGTTTCAGGGCCTCCATAGACGTGGTCGGACGATCGTCCAGAGAGCGTGAACAGAGGAGGGTCCCGATCCGACGAAGGATTCGAACCCTTGGCCTGCCGCTACGAGGCAGGTTGCCATGGCCAGGTTGATGGGCAGATGGGCAAGGGATTCACGCTGGCCAGCGCTGGGAAGGTTGCGTGCCCTCTGCCCCGACCGCCTAGGCACCAATTGACACACTTGTGTAATCGTTCTGGCACGAGTACACGAATTGAAATGGTCCTGGTCGTCCGCTGATGTCGAAGACGAGGGTCCCCTTGTAGTGTCCCCCCTGATCAATGTCGAGCAGTACGTTCACCGGTTGAACCTCGTTACCATCGCCAGCGTGTAGGCACGATGAGCGTGGCGGCCGGAGGTCGTAATTACCAAAGGATTCGAAACCAACATCCACTCGGTCGCCCGTTCGCGTCACCGACGTGATATGCGCGTAGTAGGTGGCGTTGTACCGACTGATGCTGCCAGCACCTGGTAGTGTCTTGCTTTGTTGGGGCGGCCCGCCGATGGTGACGCTCGTATAATCACTCATGCAGGAGTAGACGAACTGATATGGGCCAGACCGGCCGCTGCTGTCGAAGGTCAGCACCCCCCTGTAATGGCCCGCCTCCTTTACCGTAAACTCCGTGTTCACAATTGTCAGTTGCCCGCCGTCACTCGAACGCAAGCACGATTCGGTCGGATTTCGCAGATCCGGATTGCCAAATGATTCAAATCCGATCCTTACCAGACTCCCTACCTGGCTGGCAGATATGATGGTCGCGTGGTACGTCGAGTTGTAGCGACTGACACTCCCGATACCGGACAGTGGAACGCCCGGATCGGGAGGTGGCGGTGGCGGTGGCGGTGGCGGCTGTCCGACCGTGGTGTTCGGCCCGGCACCGGACTGGACTATTATCGAGGTGACTGAGCCAGAGGAGGCGTCAACGACGCAGCTCCTGTTGGCGAACTCAAGCGTAGTACTCCCGTTGATCTTGATGATCAGACTTTCACCCGTGTGAATTTGGTAGACGGTATCCACTATTCTGGTGCCGTCTTTATGGCGGACGGTGAGCCAGTAGATGTTGTCTTCAGGCTTTAGGTTCTGGGACGCGTTTTCTTCTACGGAGAAGGTTCCGAGCGGCGTCGTGACTGACTGCGAGTCTGCTAGGTTGATGTTACCTGCCGTATCAATCGAGAATCGGATCGGGACAAACGGTGGCCGAAACCCGACAGCAGCTCCGAGTGCGCAAGCGCTGAGTAGGAAAGGTAGCAACAATACCAGTGCCGCGCTGCAGAGCCCTCTGGCGGTTCGAGGCATCCTCAACTTCGCCCAAGTTTCGACACGGATGTGGACGGCCGGACCCTCGCCCCCCTCATTAGCGGTTGTGAGGGTTGAGGAGACCCTAGGTCTGTGCACATGTCGCCTGCAGGACAGGCGAGTAAGCTCTCTCGACATTACCGACTCTTCCCCTCTCGTTCGGGCCTGTCCAGACCATCAGACGTGCCGTGGGCGGCCCAACCTTTCACGACCCTACTCCATGGCACGCGCATCGTCAACACTGGGTGCGCGCAAGGTACGTAGGCAAATTTAGGGAGCGGCGGGGGTTGAATTCATCGAGCCGCTTAGCCCCGATCATTCACGCAGCCGCAGGACGGGCGGCCGAGACGGCTCTTGGCTGGTCCGAGTCCTGAGCAGGCAGGCGCACGATCACCGTTTGTGGCCGGAGGCACCCTGGAAATGCCCGGGAGCGGCATGTGCGGGTCGTTGGAGCTGTCGCAGGGCGCGCCGAGACAAACCGGGGGGTCGCAGCGACCTGTTCACGCGAAGCTGGGCATCTCAGGTGACCGCCGCAAGGCGCTGGTAGGCAGCGAGGATCGCGTCGCCGTCGGGCCAGCCGTCGAGGACGCGCACGATGGTCTGACGCGCCGAGCGGACCACCCGCGCCGGTGCATCCCACAGCCGACGGCGCAGTCCCTTGGGCGCCGCGACGGCCAGTCCACCGGTCAGGCAGAGCAACTGGAACCAGCGCACCAGATCGGCGGCGAAGCAGACCACCGCCAGCCAGGCGCAGTTGG
>JAQBPH010000015.1:0-22771 GCA_028287625.1 Chloroflexota bacterium
GATGTCGCCGTCGCTGATCAGCGCCACCCGGGCACCCATCTCGCGGACCCTCTCGAGCAGGGCGAGGTGCCGGGGCCGGTCGAGCATGCAGACGGTGAGGTCGCGGACGTGGACGTCCATGGCGAAGGCCACCCGGCGGAGGTTGTTCTCCGGCGTGTCGGCGATGTCCACCGAGCCGCGCGCCGCCGGGCCCACCGCGATCTTGTGCATGTAGGCGACCGGCGGCGGGGCCGCGATGCCCCCCGGCTCGGCGGCGGCGGCGATGCTCAGCGCCTGGGTGAGGCCGCGTGAGACCAGGCTGACGCCGTCGACGGGCACCACCGCGAGATCGATGCGCTCACGCCCGGAACCGATGCGGCGGCCGGCGGCGAGGGTGCCCGAGGGCGCGTCGGGCCCGAGCACGACGTGGCCGTCGAAGGGCATGCTCGCCAGCGCCTCGGCCATGGCCACCTGGGCGGCCTCACGCGTGCCCGTCTTGTCGCCGCGGCCCAGCCAGCGTCCCACCGACAGGGCCGCCGACTCGGTGGCGCGGAGCAGCTCGAGGGCGTGGTTGCGGTCCCGTGCCTGGCCGGCGCGGGAGCGGGAGGCGGCGACCCGGGAGACGCTGGTCATCGTCCTCCGGCGACGCTCATACCGAGAGCCGCGGGCTGACGATGGCGGAGGGACCGGCGGGAGCGGAGGACACCCCGGCGTGCTCGCACACCGCGCCGAGGAAGTCGCGGAAGAGCGGGTGGGGCACGTTGGGCCGCGAGCGGAACTCCGGGTGGAACTGCGAGGCGACGAAGAAGGGGTGGTCGCGGAGCTCGACGATCTCGACCAGGCGGCCGTTGGGCGAGACCCCGCTCACCACCATGCCGGCGCGCTCGAGCGGCTCGCGGTAGTGGTTGTTGAACTCGAAGCGGTGGCGGTGACGCTCGTAGACCACCGCGTCGCCGTACGCCGCGGCGGCCCTCGACCCGGGCAGCAGCCGGCAGGGGTAGACGCCCAGGCGCATGGTGCCGCCCTTGTCCTCGATGTCGCGCTGCTCGGGGAGCAGGTCGATCACCGGGTGGGCCGTGAAGGCGTTGAACTCGGTGGAGTTGGCGTCCTCCGACCCCAGCACCTCGCGGGCGACGTCGATGACCGCGCACTGCATCCCCAGGCAGAGGCCGAGGTAGGGGACCCGCTGGTGGCGCGCGAACCGGGAGGCCGCCAGCTTGCCCTCGATGCCACGATGCCCGAAGCCGCCGGGGACGACGATGCCGTCGACGCCGTCGAGCGCCGACACGACGTCGCCCTCGAGGTCCTCGGCGTTGACCCAGCTGAGCTGGACCTCGGCGCCGTGGTGCACCGCGGCATGGCGCAGCGCCTCGACCACGCTCATGTAGGCGTCGGGCATCTGGACGTACTTGCCGACCACCGCGATGCGCACGGCGGGGCGGGGTGCGTCCATCCGCGCCACCAGCGCCGACCACTCATGGAGGTCGGGCGGGCCCGCGGCGATATCCAGCTGCTCGACGATGAAGTCGCCGAGGCCCGCCTCCTCGAGGAGCAGCGGCACCTGGTAGATGGTGCGCACGTCGGGGACGTTGATCACCGCCCGGGTCTCGACGTCCCCGAAGAGCGCGATCTTGTCCTTCAGGCCCTGGTGGATCGGCTGCTCGCTGCGGGCCACGATCACGTCGGGCTGGATGCCGATGCTGCGCAGCGTGTTGACGCTGTGCTGGGTGGGCTTGCTCTTGAACTCCTCGCTCGCCGAGATGAACGGCACCAGGGTGAGGTGGACGTAGCAGACGTTGCGCCGTCCCACGTCGTTCTTGAGCTGGCGGATGGCCTCGAGGAAGGGCAGCGACTCGATGTCGCCGACGGTGCCGCCGACCTCGACGATGACCACGTCAGGACGCGGGGTGGCGTCCTCGGCGACCCGGCGCACCCGCTCCTTGATCTCGTTGGTGATGTGCGGGATGACCTGGACGGTGGCGCCGAGGTAGTCGCCGCGGCGCTCCTTGGCGATGACGGTCGAGTAGATCTTCCCGGTGGTGACGTTGCTCGCCTTGCTCAGCGAGATGTCGACGAAGCGCTCGTAGTGACCGAGGTCGAGATCGGTCTCGGCGCCGTCGTCGGTGACGAAGACCTCACCGTGCTGGTACGGCGACATCGTCCCCGGGTCGACGTTGAGGTACGGGTCGAGCTTCTGCAGGACCACGGTCAGTCCGCGCGCCTTGAGGATGGTCCCGATCGACGCCGCGGTGATGCCCTTCCCCAGGGACGAGACCACTCCGCCGGTGACGAACACGAACCTTGCCATGCGCGATCTCCAGTGGAGGTTTTTCAAATGCTAGCAGGCTCCGAGCGGTGACGCGTGCATTGCCGGGAGCCTCAGGAGGCGACCGCGCGGGGCTCGAGCACCACCACGCGCGTCTCCTCGGAGGTGGGGAGCGACCCGGTCAGGTTCAGCTTGGGCTGTGGCACCCATCCCTCGGCGAGGCCCATCTCCTTGGCGAACTTGTCGACCGGCTCGTAGTCGCCGTCGACACCGGGCACCGCGTAGCGGACCGGGACGACGATGGCCGGCTCCAGGGCGTTGACCAGGCGCGCCGCCGCCTGCGCCTCCAGGCCGTCACCGCCGCCCACCGGGACGGCGAGCACGTCGAGATGGCCCAGGGCATCGATCTCGCTCTCGGTGAGCTGCCGGTGCAGCCGCCCCAGGGCGCACACCCGGACGTCGTCGACCTCGACGCGCATGATCGTGGTGGTGCCGGCGGCGACGCCGAAGACGCTCACCCCGCGGAGCTCGTACTCGCCCGGCCCGCTGACCTCCTGGGGACGCCCCTCCCCCGGCCGGAGCAGGGAGAGGTCGACGGTGCCCTCGGTGCGGACCACGATGTCGGGGTTCACCCGGGGCGGACGGCTGCTCGCCCCCGGTGCGATCGGGTCGATGACCACCTCGACGTCGCGGCCGCGCAGCCGCACGCAGGAGAGCCCGACGAATGTCAGTTCCATATTTCCCTCTGTGCGCTGACGCGGTCCTGCGGGGGGAGTCGCCACCAGGCCATCAGCTCCTTCGTCGCTGGCAGCCTTCCCCCTGGGGGCGATGGTAGCCGGGCTTCGTCAGCCGCCGCCGACCACCACGCTGAGGGAGAGCTCGACGCCGCCGCGGACCACGGTGAGCACCACCCTCTGCCCCTCGGTGAGGGAGAGGGTGACGGCGTCGAGGGGATGCTGGGCGTCGAGGGCGATCCCGTCGAGGGCGGTGACGTCGTCGCCGGCGATCAGGCCGGCGGCGTCGCTCGGTCCGGCGGGGACCACCGCGCGGACCAGCGCCCCTGGCCGCAGCCCCACCGCCACCGCGGTCGCGGGGTCGAGCACCACGGCGTCGACCCCCAGGGTGGGCCGTCGGGCGCTGCCGCCGCGCTCGATGGCGGCGACCAGGTCGGCGGCGCTGCGGCCGCTGAGGGCGAGAACCCCGGGCGGGGCGCCGTCGCCGCCGGCCAGGACCACGCCGATCACCCGGCCTGCGGCGTCGAGCACCGGGGCGCCGTCCTCGGAGGGGTCGGCGGTGGCGTCCACGGTGGTGACGTCGACCACCGTGCCCCCGGCCACCCCGGCGGCGGCGGCGGGCACCACCCGGCCGGTGGAGCTGATCTGGCCGGTGGTGACGCTGGTGGTGGCGAAGGGTGGGGACCCGACGGTGATGGCGAGGTCGCCGGGGCGCGGCGCCTGCCCGTCGGCGCTGGCGAAGGGGAGCGGCGTGAGCGCCCTGGCGTCGGCCGCCCGGAGCACGGCGAGGCCGTGGATCAGGTCGGTCCCCGCCACCGAGGCGTCGACGGCGTGGCCGTCGGGAAAGGCGATGCGGAGCCGGGTGGCGCCGCTCAGCGCGTGGGCGCTGGTGACCACGAGGCCGTCGGCGCTGGCCACGAAGCCCACCGCGAACCCCGCCGGCCGCCCCGCCAGGTCGGCGGGGGCCAGCGGCCGGGTGAGGATCTTCACCACCGACGGCGCCGCGGTGGCGGCGATGCTCTGGTACGAGGGGGAGACCGGGCCGCCGCTGAACTGGGGCGACTGGGTGATGATGCGCTCCACGGGCCCCAGCCGCTGATAGAGCCCCCAGGCCGCGGCGGCTCCGCCGACCAGGCCGACGCAGGCGCTGAGCAGCACCACGGCGAGCATCGGCGGGCGGCGGCGGGGGCGGCTCTCGCCCACGGGGAGGACGATCGGCTCGGGGGTGCCTCCCTCGGCGGCGCCGGGGAGGCCGTCTTCCACCATCGTCACCGGAGCGGCGCCCCCCCCTCCGCCCGCGAGCGGCGCTTCGCCAGGTAGCGAGCGACGCCGGCGGCGTTGCTGTGGACGCCGTTGAGCAGCTCCATCCGCGCCCGCATCGCCTCGTCGAGCTCGCCGGCCGGGGGGACGAAGGCCGACTCGAAGGCGGCGGCGATGTCCTCGACGCCCGCGCCCGGAGATTCGCGGATGACGCGCTCGGCGAGCTCGACCCAGCGGTGGAGGGTCTCCTCCGCCTCGGCGAGGCCGGCGGCGGCGTCGGGCAGCGGGCCGTAGTGGGTGAGCACCACCTGGCGGGGGCGGAGCGCGACGTACTTGTGGAGCGAGCCCACCGAGAGCTCGAGGTCGAAGTCCGGTGGCGGCACCGCCGGGCGCAGCGACGGCTGCCCGGGCAGCATCACCCCGACGGAGTCGCCGACCAGCAGGGTGCCGGAGTCCTCGTCGAGCACCGCCTGGTGGTGCTTGGCGTGGCCCGGCGACTCGACCATGGTCAGATGGTGGCCACCACCGAGGTCGATGCGCTGGCCGTCGCCGGCGGCGAGGATCCGCTCCTGCGGCACCGGGAGCATCCGCCCGTAGAGCGAGTCGAGCAGCCCGCCGTAGACCCGGGCGGCGCTGTCGACCAGGCGAGTGGGGTCGACGAGGTGGCGCGCCCCCTGCTCGTGGACCACCACCGTCGCCGACGGGAAGTCGGCGGCGAGGTCGCCGACGGCGCCGGCGTGGTCGAGATGGACGTGGGTGAGCACGATCCAGGCCAGGCCGTCCGGCCCCAGCCCCAGCTCGCGGAGGTGGCGGCGCACCGTCTCGGTGCTGGTCCGGGCCCCGGTCTCGACCAGGGCGGGCCGCGGCCCCTCCACCAGGAAGCCGGCGGTGAGGCTGTCCTGGCCTCCGAGCAGGGTGTCGATCTGCCGGATGCCGGGGGCGATCATCACGCTCTCGGGCATGTCTGAGAGGGTACCGAACCGGGTTCAGTGGGGGCTGGGGCTCACCGCCGGGCTCGCCGAGGCGGAGGGGCCGGGCACCACGGTGGCGCCCGAGCCGAGCAACTGGCGGAGCTTCTCCAGGTCCTTCTGCACCGCGTCCTGCTCCTTGCCGTAGGTGACGTAGTCGCCCCTGGCGATCGCCTGCTGGGCGTTGGTGTTGTGCTGGATCAGGTCGGTCACGATGGCCAGCACCTGCGGCGGCAGGGTCACGCCGGTGCCGGCGGGCGGTGGCGGTGCCGAGGCGCCGGGCGACGGGCTGGCGCCCGAGGGGGCGCCCAGGCCGGGAAGGGGGATGGGCTGGCCGAAGAGGTTCTGCAGCGCGTCGGGGAGGTTGGTGCCCTGGGCGATCCGCGACTGGGTGCCGACGATGACGTAGCGCAGCTGGGGGAAGCTGCCCCCAGCGGCCTGCACGTAGAGGGGGCGCACGTACAGGAACGAGTGGTTGTTGAAGGGCAGGACGATCACGTTGCCGAGGAAGACCGACGAGCCGCCCTGGCTCAGCAGGCTGATCTCCGGGCTGATCACCGGGTCGGTGTTGATGTTGTTGTCGAACTGGAGCGGGCCGAGAACGTTGTCGGCGTTGTTGAGCCGGATGGCGACCAGCTTCGGCACGCCGCTGCTGTAGTCGCAGCGCGCCGCCATCAGCGCGGTCATCACGTTGCTGCCGGCGCCGCCGCCGCCGCTCTGGGCCGGCGAGAAGGCCTGGAGGAGCACGAACGAGGCGCCCCTGTCGCCGGGGAGGGTGAGCTCCACGTAGTAGGGCTGGGTGTCCTGGGTGTTGCCGCTGAGGATCTCCTGGGCGACCCGGAAGAGGTCGCTGCGATTGAACAGCACGTCGGGGTCGGTGATGTGCACCGACCCGTAGGCCTGCGCCTGCGCCTTGAAGAAGTCCTCCGGGTAGCGCAGGTGGCTGCGCAGCGACTCGGGCATGCGAGCGAGCGGCTGGAACAGGCCGGGGTAGATGTCGCTGTAGGTGGCGGTGAGCGGCTCCGAGGGATCGACCGCGTAGAGGGTGGTCTGGCAGGTGCGGGCGTCGACCACCGCCTTGACCGCGTTGCGCATGTAGGAGGTGCCGTCGGCCTGACGGAACGCCTCCGGGAAGCGGTCGCTGGCCACGTAGGCGTCGGCGACCAGCTGAAGGTGCCCACTGGCGGGGTCGGCGACGACGTAGGGGTCGCCGTCGAGCCGCAGGAAGGGGGCCAGCTGGCCGACGCGGTCGCGCACCTCGCGGTGGAGCAGCACGCGGCTCTCGGGGGTGATCGCCGAGGTGAGGAAGAGGTCGAAGCCCTTGAACGCGCTCAGCGAGATCGCCAGACGGTCGAGCGCCCCGGGGTTGCGGATGCCCCCGGGGAGGTCGCCGTACCGAGTGGACTGGTCACCGTTCTGCGACGGGTAGTCGAACTCCTTCTGGGTGGTGTTCACCACCACCGGTTGAGTGGTCGCCAGCCCGCAGTACAGCCGCGGGTCCTTCACCGCCAGGTCGGGCGGGGCGTCCGGCGCCACCAGCTCGAGCGGCTGGTGGCCGGCGAGGATGTCGGGCTTGCCCTCGGCGCCGACCCGGTTCACCGACACCGCGGTGATCCCGTACCCGTGCGTGTAGATGAAGCTGCGGTTGACGAAGGAGCCGGCGGGGATGTCCGCCTCGGCGACCTCGCGAGAGGAGAGCATCACCTCGGTCTCGCCGGTGGGCGAGGGGTAGCGGTCGACGGTGATCGAGGGGAAGGTCTGGTAGCTGCGGCTGCGGTCGATCTGGTTGAAGACCTCCTGCAGCACCCGGTAGTCCTGGATGCGGATGTTCCTGGTCGTGCCCGCGTCCGCCACCAGGTCGGCCACCGTCGGCGGCTGGGGCGGACTGCCCGGAGGGGTGCCGAACTGGGTGGTGACCACGTTCCGGTCGGGCTCCAGCCCCCAGGCGACGCGGCTGGTGCCGAGGAAGTCGGCGATCGAGGGGCGCTGGGCGGTGAGCGCATTGGGGTTCACCGAGGTGGCCCGGTAGATGGCGGTGGGCACCCCCTGGGCCACCCCGGCGAGCAACAGCCAGCCGGCGAGCAGTCCGCCGAGCACCGCCGCGGCCCGGTACGCGGAGGCGCGGCGCAGCGTCACCAGCACGAGCACCGTGACCAGGGCGAAGACCAGGGCGATCCACTGCAGCGCGCCGAGCACCGGGCGGAGCACGTTCCGCTCGACCGCATCCAGGCCGATGAAGGTGCCGTGATCGCTGGTGGCGAGGTGGAAGACGCCGTAGTGGGCGCCGAGCGCCGCCAGCACGAAGATCGCGACCAGCACCACGCCGGCGTGGCGCACGGCCGCGGCCATGCCGTCCCGCGGGGTGCGCCCCACCGGCGGCCGCAGCGGCATCGGCACCTCCTCGGGGGCGGTCTCGACGGCGACGCAGAGCGCGGCGAGGCCGATCGCGCCGAGCAGCCCGAGGGCCGCCGCGCCCCAGGCGATCCCCTGGAGGTCGTCGAGCACCGGCAGGGTGAAGACGAAGAACGAGTAGTCGCGGTGGAAGACCGGCTCGGTGGCGCCGAAGTCGTGGTGGTGCTGCCAGAGGAGGACGTCGTCCCACTGGCCGGCGAGCCACGCCCCCGCGACGATCCCCGACACCACCGCGAGTGCGATCCCCGCAAACACGGCAACTCGTCCGCCGGAGCGGTCGAGCGAGCCCGCCGCCGCAGCGAAGCCGGGGATGTTGAGCGCCACCAGGGCGCCGCAGAGGAGGAAGCCGATGATGAAGAGGACGACCTTGGCGAGCAGCGGCGTCCAGAAGACGTTGGTGTGGCCGAGGTTGCCGAGGAAGAGGTACTGGACGCGCAGGTCGACCAGCGAGAACGCGACCACCAGCACGAGGATGAGCGCCGCCGCGATGGCGATGAGGATCCGCCGCCGCCGGGGCATCAGCGGTCCGCTGCGCACCACGCGAGGCCTGCGGCCCGGTGGCTGCTTGCGGAAGAGGTCGGCTGGATCGAAACCGAAGTCGCTCATGCGATCAGCGGCGCAGTGTAGTCCTCCCGGAGTGGGGCCGGGAGCTCAGCGGCGCTGGAGCAGGAGCCGGATGTCGAAGGGTTCGCGGCGGCGCCTCACCCTGCGGGAGGCGACCTCGGGCCGGACCTGGAGCATGTACGGCTCCTGGTGCCGGAGCACCTCCTCGATCGCGTCGGCGATGAGCATCCCGGGATGGATGGTGGGGACGCGGTCGGCCACCAGCTCGGCGATCTTCTCGTTGACCAGGGTCATGTCGAGCTCGTGGGCCTGCTCGAGCACGTTCAGGCAGTCGTCGAGGCGGCGCAGACGGATCCGCCGCTCCGCGTCCTCGGGGCCGATCGGCACGGGCTGGGTCATGGCCGGAGAAAATAGCGCATCGGAGCGCCCATCGAGGCGGTCACCCCTTCCCTCTCGTGGTGGGCGGCGGCTAGGCCCGTGCCGGCGCCGCGCCGGCACGCACGCCGGTGATCTCGGTCTCTGCCTCCGGCGACGGCTGCTCGATGACGGGCGACGCCCAGAGCGCGACCTCGCCGGCGGCGGCGGTGGCGGTGTCGATCGGACCGCCCGGCGAGACCCGTGTCTCTCCTCCGAGCAGCTCGGCGACCAGCATCAGCACCATGACGACTCTCCCGGTGAGGGCGCTGCGGCACCCCGGGGTGGTCGGCGACCCGTCGATGATACCCGAGGCTCGGCCGGATCGAAGCCTTCCCCCCCTGTCAGACCGCGGCGGCGGCCGGCTCCGAGCCGCGGGGGCGACGGCCGGAGGCGGCCCGGGGACGCGGCGTGGCGGTGCGGCGCGGGGCCGGGAGCAGCGGCCGCAGGTACCGGCCGGTGGCGCTGCGCGGCGATGCCGCCACCTCCTCGGGGGTGCCGGTCGCGACCACCTCGCCGCCGCGATCGCCACCCTGCGGGCCCAGGTCGATGACCTGGTCGGCGGTCTTGATCACGTCGAGGTTGTGCTCGATGACGATCACCGTGTTGCCGGCGTCGACGAGGCGATGGAGCACGCCGAGCAGCTTCTCGACGTCGGCGAAGTGCAGGCCGGTGGTGGGCTCGTCGAGGATGTACACGGTGCGGCCGGTGTCGCGCCGGCTCAGCTCGGTGCTCAGCTTCACCCGCTGCGCCTCGCCGCCGCTCAGCTGGGTGGCGGGCTGGCCCAGCCGGATGTACCCGAGCCCCACGTCCTGCAGGGTGTGCAGCTTGCGTGCGATGCGCGGCTGGTTCTCGAAGAGCGCGGCGGCCTCGTCGACGGTCATGGCGAGCACGTCGGCGATGCTCTTGCCGCGGAAGCGCACCTCCAGCGCCTCGCGGTTGTAGCGGCGCCCCTTGCACACCTCGCAGGTCACGTAGATGTCGGGGAGGAAGTGCATCTCGATCTTGATCATGCCGTCGCCCTGGCACGCCTCGCAGCGGCCGCCGCTGACGTTGAAGGAGAAGCGGCCGGGCTTGTAGCCGCGCACCCGCGCCTCGGGCAGCTGGGCGAAGAGCTCACGGATGTACGTGAACACACCCACATACGTCGCCGGGTTGCTGCGCGGGGTGCGGCCGATCGGCGACTGGTCGACATTGATGACCTTGTCGACCGAGTCCAGCCCGTCGATGCGGGTGTGCTGTCCGGGGCGCTCGCGCGCACGGTGGAGGTGCTGCGCCAGCCTGCGGTAGAGGATGTCGTTGACCAGTGTGCTCTTGCCGCTGCCGCTCACCCCGGTGACACAGGTGAACGTGCCCAGCGGGAAGCTCACGTCGATGTCACGCAGGTTGTTCGCGCGCGCGCCGCGCACCGTCAGCGCCTGTCCGCCGCCGGTGCGCCGGTGTCGGGGGACGGCGACACCGCGGTCACCACGCAGGAACTGCGCGGTGACGCTGTCCGGTGTCGCGAGCACCTCCTCCAGCGTGCCCGCCGCCACCACGTGCCCGCCGTGCTCGCCCGCACCGGGGCCGATGTCGACCACGTAGTCGGCGGAGCGGATGGTCTCCTCGTCGTGCTCCACGACGATCAGCGTGTTGCCGATGTCGCGGAGCGCGACCAGGGTGTCGATGAGCTTGCGGTTGTCGCTCTGGTGCAGCCCGATGCTGGGCTCGTCGAGGACGTACAGCACGCCCATCAGCTTGCTGCCGATCTGGGTGGCCAGGCGGATGCGCTGCGCCTCGCCGCCGCTCAGCGTCTGCGCCGAGCGGTCGAGGGTGAGGTAGTCGAGGCCGACGTCGTTGAGGAAGCCGAGCCGCTCGCGGATCTCCTTGAGCACCTGGCGCGCGATCAGCGCCTCGCGGTCGGTGAGGTGCAGCTCGTCGAGCCGGCGCAGCGCCGCCACCACGCTCTGCGCGCAGAAGTCGGCGATGCTGATCCCGTCGACGGTGACGGCGAGGAACTCGGGCTTGAGCCGCCTCCCCTCGCACGCAGGGCAGGGACGCTGCATCATCAGCCGCTCGATCTCCTGCTTCACCCAGTCCGAGTCGGTCTCCCGGTAGCGGCGCTCGAGGTTGGGGATGACGCCCTCGTAGTGGGCCTCGAAGTGGCGCGCCCTGCCCGAGTGGGAGACGTAGCGCATCCGCACCGTCTCGTCCTTGGGCAGGCCGTGCAGGATCACCTTGCGCTGCGCATCGGTCAGGTCGCGCCAGGGGGCGTCGACGGGGATCCTGTGGCGGGCCGCCACCGCGTCGACGACCTCGGCGAGCCAGCGCTGCGACGGACCCTTGGTCCAGCCGGCGAGCGCGCCGCCCATGATGCTCAGGCTCGGATCGGGAACGACCGCGTCCTCGTCCACCTCCATGCGCAGCCCCAGGCCGGTGCACACCGTGCAGGCCCCGTGCGGGCTGTTGAAGGAGAAGTTGCGCGGCGCCGGCTCCTCCATGGAGATGCCGTCGTACACGCACGCGTACTCCTGGCTGAAGAGCATCTGGCTGAGCCCCGACGACTCGTCCACGGGGATGATCAGGATGACCCCGTCGGCGAGCTTCGCCGCCTGCTCGAGGGAGTCGTTGAGTCGCGAGCTCAGCTCCGGGCCGATGACGACGCGGTCGACGACGATCTCGATGTCGTGCTTGTACTTCCTGTCCAGGCTGATGGTCTCGGAGAGGTCGTGGAGCTCGCCGTCGACCCGGGCGCGGACATAGCCGCCGCGGCGCGCCTCCTCGAACACCTCACGGTGCTCGCCCTTGCGCCCCTGCACCATCGGGGCGGTGATCATCAGCCGCGTGCCCTCGGGCAGCGCGAGCACCTGGTCGGCGATCTGCTCGATGCTCTGCTTGCTGATCTCGCGCCCGCAGCGCGGGCAGTGGGGATGGCCGATACGCGCCCAGAGCAGCCGCAGATAGTCGTAGATCTCGGTGACCGTGCCCACCGTCGACCGCGGGTTGCGGCTGGTGCCCTTCTGGTCGATGCTGATCGCCGGGCTCAGCCCCTCGATGTGATCGACGTCGGGCTTCTCCATCTGGCCGAGGAACTGGCGCGCGTAGGCGCTCAGCGACTCGACGTAGCGGCGCTGTCCCTCGGCGTAGATGGTGTCGAAGGCGAGGCTCGACTTCCCGCTGCCGCTGAGGCCGGTGATGACGATCAGCCGGTCCCGCGGCAGCGTGAGGTCGATGCCCTTGAGGTTGTGCTCCCTGGCACCCGTGATGACGATGGACTCGTGCGGCATGGCTCGCTTTAGCCTACCCGGTCAGCGTCTGTGGATAACCGGGCGGACGCGCAGCGGGGGGCTGGGCACGTCGCCCAGCCCCCCGCGTCGGCATTCGAAGGTCGAGGACTACTCCGGAGCAGCGCCGGCGGCGGCCTCCGCCTTCTCCTCGCGCTTGCCCTTGTCGCGGGAGCCCTTGGGCACGAGCCGCATCTTCACCGACCCGTCGAGCACCTCGACGAGAACGGTGTCGCCGGAACCGTGCTTCAGCCGGAGAAGCTCCTCGCTGAGGGGATCCTCGATGACCCGCTGGATCACGCGCCGCAGCGGGCGCGCCCCGTAGATCTTGTCGAAGCCCTCGTCGACGATCCTGTCCTTGGCCTCGTCGGTGACGCTGAAGGCAAGCTCCTGGGCCGCCAGGTGAACCGCCACCTTGGCGAGCATGAGGTCGACGATCTGGCGCATCTGCGGCATGGCGAGGCGCTCGAAGACCACGACCGCGTCGACGCGGTTGAGGAACTCCGGCCGGAACGACCGCTTGAGCTCCTCCATGATGGTGTCGCGCATCTTGCCGTGCTCGGCCGAGCTGCTCCGCTCGTCGGGGATCGCCGGCTGGAAGCCCATCGAGAGGTTGGCCTTCAGGTTGGACACGCCGAGGTTGCTGGTCATGATCACGATGGTGTTCGCGAAGTTGACCGCCTTGCCCTTGGCGTCGCTGAGCCGGCCGTCCTCCAGGATCTGCAGCAGGATGTTGAAGACCTCCGGATGGGCCTTCTCGATCTCGTCGAAGAGCACCACGCTGTAGGGACGGCGCCGCACCGCCTCGGTGAGCTGACCACCCTCGTCGTAGCCGACGTAGCCGGGAGGCGAGCCGACCAGCCGCGCGGTGCTGTGCCGCTCCATGAACTCCGACATGTCGAGCCGGATGATCGCGTCCTCGTTGTCGAAGAGGAACGCGGCCAGCGAGCGCGCCAGCTCGGTCTTGCCCACGCCGGTGGGGCCGAGGAACATGAACGAGCCGATGGGACGCTTGTGGTCCTTGAGCCCGGCCCGCGCGCGGCGCACCGCCTGCGAGATGACCTTGACCGCCTCGTCCTGCCCGACCAGCCGCTTGTGGATCTCGTCCTCCATGCGCAGCAGGCGGGAGGTCTCCTCCTCGACCAGCCGGGACACGGGGACGCCGGTCCACGACGAGATGATCTCGGCGATGTGCTCCTCGGTCACCTCGGGCACGGTCTGCCCCAGGCGATCGCGCCACGCCATCTCCTCGGAGACGTACTTCTCCTTGAGCTTCTTCTCCTTGTCGCGGAAGGAGGCGGCGGTCTCGTAGTCCTGACCGGCGATCGACTCCTCCTTCTGGATCTGGAGCTGCCGGATCTCCTTCTGCATCGCGCGCAGGTCGTCCGGGGTGGTGGTCAGCTTCATCCGCACCCGGGCACTCGCCTCGTCTATGAGGTCGATCGCCTTGTCGGGGAGGGAGCGGTCGCTGACATAGCGCTCGCTGAGCTCGGCGGCGGCGACCAGCGCCTCGTCGGTGATCTTGACCCGGTGGTGCTTCTCGTAGAGCGAGCGGATCCCGGTCAGGATCTCCTTGGTCTCGGTGAGGCTGGGCTGCTCCACGAACACCGGCTGGAACCGCCGCTCCAGCGCGGCGTCCTTCTCGATGTACTTCCGGTACTCGTTCAGCGTGGTGGCGCCGATGCACTGGATCTCGCCGCGCGCCAGGGCGGGCTTGAGGATGTTGGCCGCGTCGATCGCGCCCTCGGCGGCGCCGGCACCCACCAGGGTGTGGAGCTCGTCGATGAAGAGCACGACCTCGCGCGACTGGCGGATCTCGTCGAGGATCTTCTTGAGCCGCTCCTCGAACTCGCCGCGGTACTTGGTGCCGGCGACGAGGGCGCCCATGTCCAGGGTGAGCACCCGCTTGCCCATGAGGGACTCGGGGATGTTCCCCAGGATGATGTGCTGGGCCAGGCCCTCGGCGATGGCGGTCTTGCCGACGCCGGGCTCGCCGATGAGCGCGGGGTTGTTCTTGGTCCGCCGGCTCAGGATCTGGATGACGCGTTCGATCTCCATCTCACGCCCGATGACGGGGTCGAGAGAGTTCTTCTGCGCCAGCTCGGTGAGGTCGCGGCAGAACTGGTCGAGCAGGGGGGTCTTGGAGGGCTTCTTCTGCGCCTCCTTGGACTCCTCCTCGAGACCGGACTCGTGGAGCAGCCGCTCGATCTCACCGCGCACCTTCTCCAGGGTCGCGCCGAGGTCCTCGAGGACGTGGGCGGCGATGCCCTCACCCTCGATGAGCAGGCCGAGGAGCAGGTGCTCCGTGCCGACGTAGTTGTTCCCCATGCGGCGCGCTTCCTCGAAGGAGATCTCGATGACCTTCTTCACCCGCGACGTGGGGATGATCTGCTGGATGATGATGCGCTCGTTCCGGCCGAGGACCGACTCGATCGTGCTGCGCACCTTGTTGATCTCGACTCCAAGGTTGTTGAGCACCTTGGCCGCCAGCCCCTCACCCTCGCGCAGCAGCCCGAGCAGCAGGTGCTCGGTGCCGATGTACGAATGATGGGAGCGCTCCGCCTCCTCCTGAGCCAGGGTGAGGACCTTCTTCGCTCTCTCGGTGAACCTTTCGAAGGGATACAAGCTCTCGTTCTCCTCCGCCGACGCAGCCCCGGCGGGTGGACCTCCGCGGGGTCGACCGCGGCGGGCAGCCCCCCGTCGAGGCGGCTCAGCGAGCACCACTATACCCAGCCCTGCCCCCCAGCAACCTCCCCTTGCGGAACGAGGTCGTGACGAGCTGTCGAAAAAGGCGGCGACGGTCGCCCCCGCGAGCGCTCGCGGGGGCCCGCCTACTCCGCTCCCTCCCGGGCCGGGACCGCCGGCGCAGGCCTCTCGACGCTCTCCTCGGCGGCCTCCTCCGGCTCCTCGAAGGCGGCGCCGGGCGCCTCGGGCGCGCTCTCCGGCGAGGCGGCGGCCCTCTCGAGGGCGGCGGCGGCCTCGGCCTGCTCCGCCGCCTCCTCCGCGACGGCCCCGGCGACGGCGCCGAGCCCGGCCTGGAGGTCGCCGATCTCACGGGCGTCGTCGCCGCGCTGCCCCGGCTCGTAGTCGGCGCCGGGGTAGTACTCCTCGCCGACGTCGCCGGAGCCGGCCCCGCGGCCCTGCAGCTGCCGGAGCGAGAGGCTGATGCGGCGGCGCACCTTGTCGGCGTTGAGCACCATCACGGTGACGTTGTCGCCCACCTTGAGGACGTCCTCGGTGCGTTCGACGTGGTCCCAGGAGAGCTCGCTGATGTGCAGCAGCCCCTCGACGCCGTCGGCGATCTGGAGGAAGGCGCCGTACTTCTTGGTCTTGGTGACGGTGCCCTCGACCGGCTTGCCCTGGGGGAAGCGGTCCTCGATGGTGTCCCAGGGGTCGGCGCTCATCTGCCGGAGGGAGAGGCTGATCCGGCTCAGCTCGGGGTCGAGCTTGATGACCTTGACCGAGACCTCGTCGCCGACGGTGAGCATGTCGCTGACGTTGTTGATGCGATCCCAGCTCAGCTCGCTGATGTGGATCAGGCCGTCCGCGCCGCCGAGGTTGACGAAGGCGCCGTAGGAGGTGAGGCCGCTGACCTTGCCGCTGACCAGGTCGCCGACCTGGAGCTTCTCGAAGAGCTCCTCGCGCTGCCGCGCCCGGTCCTCGTCCTGGGCGGCGCGCTGGGAGACGATCAGCCGGTTCCGCTTGCGGTTGACCTCGAGGATCTTGACCGGGATCTTGGTCCCGACCAGCTCCATCAGGTTGCCGCTGTACTGGCGGGCGACCTGGCTGGAGGGGAGGAAGCCCCGCAGGCCCATGATGTTGACGATGAGGCCGCCCTTGTTCTGCTCGCGGACCTCGGCGTCGATGATCTCGCCCTCGGACTCCTTCTCCGCGGCCTTCTGCCAGATTCCCTCGGCACGCGCCTTTCGCAGCGAGAGCACCACGTTGCCGTGCTCGTTCTCGGGCTCGATGACGTAGACCTTGACCTCGTCACCCGGCGTCAGCTCGACGGGCGCCTCGCCACGGGCGACGAGCTCGCGGTTGGAGATCACCCCTTCCGACTTGGCCCCGATGTCGACCAGCACCTCGTCGGGATCGACGCGGACCACGATCCCGTCGACGATGTCGCCGTGGGAGAGGGCCCGGATGCTGTGCTCCTGCTCGTTCAGGAGCTCCTCCATGGTCATGGGCTCGTCGACTGTGGTGGTCTGGGGCAACTCGCTCCTCGTTCGCCTCTGCCTGCGTGCACGTGGGACGCCGGTCGAAAGCTGCGGACTCCGGTCCGCGGTGATCGCCGCGCGCTCTGGCGGAATACGGGCGCGAACGCACCGTGCCTGCGCGGCGGGCGGAGTGTACCACCCCCGCGGCGCCGGCTCGGCGGGGGGACCGGCGGGGCTTCGCAGCTTCGCGTCCCCGTCTTCACATGTCTGAACCCGACGTCATCCCGCCTTTTCGAGTTTCCTGAGACGCTCATCTCGCGCTGGCACCGGCCCTCGGGGACCGGGCGAGACCCAGCACCGAACCAGGCACGGGAACTTGGAAACGATGCGGATCACCATCACCTGCGAGGAATGCGGCCGGCGCCACCGCCTCGAGCGCACCATCGACGAGGCTGGACCGATCTGGATCGTGTGCCACGAGTGCGAGCTCCCCCTCCGCGCCGTCCTCGAGAGCGGGACCGCGGCCGCCATCACCGCCCCGGCCGACCTGGTCGAGGCCGTGACCACCACCAAGAGCTTCGTCGACGCCTGGACCGGCACTTTGGACCTCTCGGCGGCCTGATCTCGGCGGGGTCGGGTTCTGCCACCGGTTCTTACCGGGGGAGGCTCCGCCTCCCCCGCTCAGCCCAAAGACATGCCGCTGACGCGCCATGCCGTGGGCTACCCCCTCCACGCCGGCACTCGCCGGCGGGGCGCGTCTTCGCGCGCCTTGGCGTCAACGGTGGACCGAAAGGGGTGGCAGGAGGAACGCTTCGCGTTCCTCGAGGGGGCGCGAGTCGGGCGTGGGGAGGAATCCTGTACAAACGGGGGATGGTCATCGACGTGACGGAAGGCTCGTTCGCACATGACGTGCTGGAGCGCTCGCTCACCACTCCGGTGATCGTCGACTTCTGGGCGGCGTGGTGCGCACCCTGCCGGGCGCTGGGACCGGTGCTGGAGCAGGCGGTGGAGGCCCATCCCGACGAGGTGGTGCTGGCCAAGGTCGACGTCGACGCCAACCCCCGGCTGCAGCAGCGCTACGGGGTGCGCGGCATCCCCGCGGTGAAGGCGTTCCGGAGGGGGCAGGTGGTCGCGGAGTTCACCGGCGCCCAGGGTCGCCCCGCGGTCGAGCGCTTCGTCGCGGCGCTGCTCCCCTCCCCCGCCGAGCGCCTCACCGGCGCCGGCGACGAGGCCTCGCTGCGCCGCGCCGTCGAGCTCGACCCCGGCCTCGCGGCGCCCCGGGTGGCGCTCGCCCGGATGCTGCTCGACCGCGGCGAGGACGAGGCGGCGACCGAGGTGCTCACCCCCGCCCAGCACGACCCGGTGGCCGCGGGCCTGCTCGCCCGCCTCCGGCTCGCCGCCGAGCCCGAGGCGGGGGCGCCGGCGATCGCGGCCCTCGACGCGCTCCGCGCGGGTGACCCCTCCACCGCCCTCCCCGCGCTGGTGGAGGCGGTGCGCAGCGGCGACGGAGCGGTCCGCGACCTCTCCCGGCGGGTGGCGGTGGGGCTGTTCAACGAGCTGGGCGACGCCCACCCGCTGACCCAGACCCACCGGCCCCAACTGGCGGCGGCGCTGCACTAAGCTGTCCCCATGCCGACCGAGGCTCCGACCAGGCGCGACGCCCCCGCCGGCCGCGACAGCGCGCGGCGCGACCAGCCCTGGAACGTGGTGGTCTGGAACGATCCCATCACCCTGATGTCGTACGTCGTCCTCGTCTTCCGCCGCCTCTTCGGCTACGACGAGACCACCGCGACCAAGCTGATGCTCCAGGTCCACCAGGAGGGCAAGGCGATCGTCGCCAGCCAGCCGCGCGAGCAGGCCGAGGTGTCGGTCACCCGGCTGCACGCCTTCGGCCTGCAGGCGACGCTGGCCCGCGGGTAGCCGGCGCAGCATGGCCTGGGTGCGACGGCGGCTCAACCGCGTCGAGCTGCGGCTCGACCGCCGCGAGCGCGAGATCCTGCTGCGGATCGTCGACGAGCTCCGCCCCGGGCTCGGCGACGACCCCCGCACCCGGCTGCACGCGTACGACGACCCCAAGCTCGACGAGGACTATCAGCGCTACTCCCGGCCCGAGGTGGAGCACGTCCGCGCCGCCGACATCGACGCCGTCCGCGCCGCCCTGGGGGGCACCGACGACCGCTTCCGCCTCTCCGAGGAGGAGGCGCTCACGTGGGTCCGGGCGCTCAACCACCTCCGGCTGGTGGCCGGCGCCCGGCTCGGCATCGACGACGACGGCTGGGAGGAGCGGGGTGACGGCAGCGTGCTCGAGAGCGAGGAGTACGCCATGCTGGTGACACTCGGGTGGGTCCAGGAGAACGTCGTCGCCGCGCTGGGGAGCTGAGGCCGGGCTGCTCCGTCCCGAGTCGCGAGCCCGGACGCGGGGTGCCGGGCGACGGCGCTCAGCGGGGACGCCGGCGATCGCTCGCGATCGACTCGGCTCGGAGCTCGCCGCGGGGGTATACGGCTCGCAACGCCCCGGTGAGCGCCGTCGCCCGTCCCCCCGCTGCGCGCCGCGACACGCCGTCGATCCCGGCTCGTCGGGGCCGAGAGTCGCTCCTCCGGCCGGCCGGCCCTGAGCGGTCCGCCCGCCGCTCAGGAACGCGGGGGACTCAGTAGCGGGTGACCTTGAGGCTGAAATCGAGGGCGACCGCCGAGTGGGTGAGGGCGCCGACGCTGATGTAGTCGGCACCGGCGAGGGCGTAGGCGCGGGCGTTGGTCAGCACCACGCCGCCGCTGATCTCCACCTTGGCCCGGCCGCGGATCAGCTGCATCGCCTCGCGCACCTGCCCGGGGGCGAAGTTGTCGAGGAGAATGCGCGGAGCCTTGTCGGTGAGCGCCTGCTCCAGCTCCTGGAGGTTGCTGACCTCGACGTTGATGGGCGCCTCGGGATGGGCCTTGCGGACCGCGCGGAGCGCCGGGCTGACGCCGTTGGCGAGGGCCAGGTGGGTGTCCTTGATGAGCACCTCGTCGAACAGGCCCATGCGGTGGTTCACCGCCCCGCCCGTCCGGGTGGCGTACTTCTCGAGGTTGCGCAGACCGGGGGTGGTCTTGCGCGTGTCGAGGATCAGGGTCTTGGTGCCCTCGACCGCCTTGACGTACTTGGCGGTGAGGCTGGCGATGCCGCTCAGGTGCTGGAGGAAGTTGAGGGCGACCCGCTCGGCGCGGAGCATCGCCCGCGCCGGGCCGAAGAGGCGGGCGACGATCTGGTCCTCCTGGACCTTCTGGCCGTCCTGGGTCTTGGCGTCGAACTGGAGCCGCTCGTCGACGAGCTGGAAGACGCGCCGGGCCACGGTCAGGCCGGCGATGACCCCGTCCTGCCTGCAGACCACCTTGCCGCGGCAGGTCATCTCCGGCGGGAGGATGGAGTCGGTGGTGATGTCGCCGCCGCCCACGTCCTCCGCCAGCGCCGCTTCGATGAGCGGGTCGAGGACGTCGGGTGCGAGCGCGTCAGTGGTGGGTTCGAGCGTTGCTGTCAAGGCGTAGTCCCCTGTTCCTGTCCGTGACCCAGATTCCGAGCCATTCGTCTCCGCTGTCCGGGAAGTCGTCTCGCAGATGGCTGCCCCGGCTCTCCTCGCGAGCCAGGGCGGAGTCGCAGACCAGCGTGGCGGTGAGCGCCCGGGCGCGCAGCCCGGTGGCGGAGACCGAGCCGTCCGCCTCCCACTCCGCCCGGATCCCCGCGGCCAGCTCGCGGGTGGCGCGCAGGCCGGCGGCCTCGCGGACCAAGCCGGCACCCTCCCACATCGCGTCGCGCAGGCGCTCGTCGAGCCGTGCCACCGCGCCCGGGCCCGGCTCCCCGCCGGGGGACGGCACGGGCTCCTCGACGACCGCCGAGGCCGCCGGCGGGGGCGCCTCGGCGCGCAGGCGCAGCGCCGCCTCGGCGGCGCGATGGGCGAAGACCACCGACTCGAGCAGGCTGTTGCTGGCGAGCCGGTTGGCCCCGTGGACCCCGCTGCTGGCCACCTCGCCGCAGGCGTAGAGCCCCTCGACGGTGGTCGCCCCGCTCAGGTCGGTGCGCACCCCTCCGATGAGATAGTGGGCAGCCGGCGCGATCGGGACGAGATCCCGACTGATGTCGATCCCGAAGCTCATGCAGGTGCGATGGATGGTGGGGAAGCGCACTGCGGCGCGATCGGCGAGCCCGGTGCAGTCGAGGTGGACGGAACTCTCCCCGGAGCGCTGCAGCTCGCGCCAGATCGCCTGCGACACGGTGTCCCGCGGCGCCAGCTCGCCCCGCGGGTCGGCGTCGAACAGGAAGCGCTCGCCGCGGCCGTTGACCACCCGAGCCCCCTCGCCGCGCACCGCCTCGCTGATGAGGAAGCGGGGGGCGCCCTCGAGAGCGAGCGCGGTGGGGTGGAACTGGACGAACTCCATGCTGGCGCACTCGGCGCCGGCGTCGTGGGCGAGGGCGATGCCGTCGCCGGTGGCGGGCGCGGGGTTGGTGGTGTGGCGCCAGAGCCGGCCGGCGCCGCCGCTGGCCAGCACCACCGCGCCGGCCAGCAGCCGCCGGATGGCGCCGGTGTCGCCGTCGCAGACCTCCACGCCGATGCAGCGACCGCCGCCGTCGGTGAGCAGCCGGGTGACAAGGTGGCGCTCGAGCAGCCGGACGCCGGTGGCCCGCAGCCGGCGGATCAGGCTGGACTCGATCTCGAGGCCGGTGGCGTCGCCACGGGCGTGGAGGATGCGGGAGCGGGTGTGCGCCGCCTCGCGGCCGAGCAGGAGGTCGCCGTCCTGGGTGTCGAAGCTCACCCCCCACTCGACCAGGTCGCGGACCCGGCGGGGACCCTCCTCGACGAGGACGCGCACCGCCGCCTCGTCGCAGAGACCGCGACCGGCGGCGAGGGTGTCGGCGAGATGGAGCTCGGGGGTGTCGTCGCCGGCCACCGCGGCGGCGATGCCGCCCTGGGCCCACCGGCTGCAGCCGTCGTCGAGGGCGGCCTTGGTGACCACCGTGACCCGGGCCCGGCCGGCCGCGACCAGCGCCGCCACCAGACCCGCGATGCCGCTGCCGATGACGACGAGGTCGGCTGCGTCGCCCGGGTTGACAATCGCGCTGGCTGCGTTCAGAGGACGGTCACTCCGGGGGGATTCCCCCCGAGCCGCCCGCGGGCGGAACCCGCGACGTCGCGGCTCCCCCGGCTCGCGCGCGGGCGGTTGGAGGCGTCGACCTGCACCACCCGCGGGGTGTGCTCGGCCAGCTCGTCATCGTCGTACTGGGCGTAGGTGATCAGGATCACGGTGTCGCCCGGGTCGCCGATGTGGGCCATGGCGCCGTTGAGGGCGACCTCACCGGGGCCGCCCTCGATCGCGTAGGTGATCGCGCGCGAGCCGTTGGTGATGTTGACGATGTGCAGCTGCTCCCCGACCACGATGTCGGCGGCACGCATCAGCTCGGTGTCGATGCTGCAGGAGCCCTCGTAGTGGAGATCCGCCCGCGTCACCGTGGCGCGGTGGATCTTCGACTTCATGACGATACGCTGCACGTGCGGCTCCTACCGGCGGGGGCGACCTCCGAGCCAACCGGCGAGGTGGCGCCGACGACGAAGGCAGTCGTTGGCGCGTCCGCCGCTCCCAGGCAGAGAGTATCGATCAGCCGGGTCGCCCCTATTCTAGCAGCGACCAGGATTCGGGCCCTGCTGTCAACCTGCGCAAGCGGCTCGAAGGTGTCCTCGTCGACGACCGCGACGTACTCCAGGACCAGGTCGGGCGAGGTGGCGGCGACCGCGGCGGCGGTGGCGGCCAGGGCCGGCCCGCTGTGCTCGCCGGCGGCGAAGCGGCGGGCGGCGGCGGCCAGCCCCTCGGGAAGGGCCAGCGCCTGGGCCCGCTCGGCGTCGGAGAGGTGGACGTTGCGGCTGCTCAACGCCAGCCCGTCGGCGTCGCGGACGGTGGGACAGACGACGATCTCCGTCCCGGTGTCGAGGTCCTCGGCGAGACGGCGGACCACCGCGCACTGCTGGGCGTCCTTCTCGCCGAAGTAGGCTCGGTCGGCGCGGGCGGCGATCAGCAGCTTGGCCACCACCAGCGCCACCCCGTCGAAGTGGCCGGGCCGTTGGGCGCCCTCCAGGGTCGAGGTGACCGCCCCGCCCACCGCCACCGCGGAGGCGAACCCGGGGCCGTACATGGCGCCGGCGTCGGGCACGAAGGCGGCGTGCACCCCCTCGGCGGCGAGCATGGCGAGGTCGGCGCGGAGCGTCCGCGGGTAGCGGGCGAGGTCGTCGCCGGAGGTGAACTGGGCCGGGTTCACGAAGATGCTGACCACCACCCTGTCGCACTCCTGACGGGCGCGGGCGACCAGGCTCCGGTGGCCGGCGTGGAGGGCGCCCATGGTGGGCACCAGGGCGATGCTGAGGCCGGCGGCCCGCCAGCGCTCGGACTGGAGGCGCAGCGCCCCCGGGGTGGCCAGGACGCGGGGCGCGTCCGCGAGATCGTGCATGGCGGTGTCTCAGTGATAGCTGTGGGCGTCGTCGGGAAAGCTCCCGGCGGCGACGTCGGCGGCGAAGGCGGTGAGCGCGTCGACGGCCTGGGCGCCGAGGTTGCCGTAGGCGCGGACGAACTTGGGCATGGGGTCCTGGGTGAGCCCGAGCAGGTCGTGCACCACCAGCACCTGGGCATCGCAGTCGGGGCCGGCCCCGATGCCGATGGTGGGGATCCGCAGTGCCGCGGTCACCTCGGCGCCCAGGTCCCGCGGCACCCCCTCGAGCACCAGCGAGAAGGC
>JAQBPH010000039.1:0-12845 GCA_028287625.1 Chloroflexota bacterium
GGATCACCACGTCCGGACCCATCTTGACCAGGTTTTCCAGGCTGCCGAGAACGTTCGCCATGGGGGGCCTCCTGAACCGCTACCTTGACTGGCTGAATCTGGGTCCAGTCTGATCCCGGATCGGCACGGGCACATCACGCGATCGACTAGTCCCGGAGGCCGCCGCACGCAGCGCCCCGGCGCCGGGCGTAGGATCGCCTCGTCTCTGTGCACTGGGGCGAGTGCGTGCAGAATTACCTTGCCACTCCTGCACACCCATGCCAGGATACGAACAGTGTTCTCGGTGAAGATGCAGGCCGTGGCTGAGTCGGCGCTGGCAACGCCGACTTGAGACGGATGGGAGCAGTGACAACGGCACCGAGCTCTGAGATGGCGGCCTCCGCCTCACGGCAGGACTTCCGCGCGCCCGGCGCAGCACCGCCCACGGGGGCCGTCGAGACGCCGACAGGTGATGAGCACAGTCGGGCGGAGGCGGCCTCAGCGACCGTCCCCGTGGAGCGGGGCGCCGCTCCGCCACACGACGAGGTCGACGTCACCGTCGCCCCCGGCGCATCGGCGATCCCCCGATGGCTTCAGGTGCTGGCTGCGGTCATCGCCCCGTCGACATTCATCACCGCACTGGCCTTCTACTTCGGATGGACGCGTGCCGATGCGGAGTTCAGGTATTTCGGACTCGACTCGAGCATGCTGGGCTTCACCACCCAGGATTACATCCTGCGCAGTGCCGATGTGGTGTTCATCCTGCTGGGAGCTCTCCTCGGCGTGGCACTGCTCGGGCTCTGGTCCTACCCGCCGGTCGGCAGGTACGTTCGCCGCCATCCGAGGGTGCTTCCCTACATCGCGCGTGCCCTGATCCCTCTGGGCGGCGGTCTGGTCGCCATGGGAGCCGTCGCCGCGTGGCAGGGACTGCCCTTCCCCACCCCGTTTCTGGTCCCGCAGCTGAGCCCCGGGGTCGGAGTGGCGCTCCTCGCCGGCGGACTCCGTTCCCGCCAACCTCGATGGCGCGGGTGGAGCTCCGCGCTGAGCAGCGCACTGGTCGGGCTGCTGATCGTCCTCAGTCTCTTCTGGGCGACCTCCGAATGCGCCAAGGCCGTGGGCCAGGACCGTGCGCGGCAGATCACCGACGGCCTTCTCGACCAACCCGGCGTTCTCGTCTACAGCAGGGATCGCCTGAGCATCCAGGCCCCGGGCGTCATCGAGACCACGGTGGGGGATGTGGATGCTGCCTACCGGTATCGCTACAAGGGCCTCAGGTGGCTGCTGCGCACCGGCGGCAACTACCTCCTCCTGCCCGCACTCTGGTCCCCCACCGACGGGGTGGCCATCGTCCTCCCCGACACCCACTCGATCCGGCTCGAGTTCACGAAAGGCGTGAGCCCCTGATGGAACGGATGGCGCTCCGTGCGCTCCTCTCGATCTGCACGTGCGCGGGATCTGCAGCGGTCGGCTGTGCGCCACCCGCCAGTCCCGCCCCGCCTCCGGAATATGACACGATGGTGGCCGCCTCCACCCAACCGTCGTCACTGCCCCCCGTCGCGTTCAAGATGGTGCCCGACAGCCGGACCAACACCCTCTATTACGTCATCACCAACAGGGGGTCGTCGACGCCGGTCGACGTGACCTTTTCCTACCAGGCAACCGCGGGCGCACCCGCCGTGGCGGCGACGCCGAGCAATGGAGACTGCGGGCTGACGGGCGCGCAGGTCGCCTGCACTCTGAAGGCGCTGGCGCCCGGCGCAACTCAGACCATCGAGGTGCAGCTGTCGCCCCAGTCCGGTCAGAAGATTGCGACGAACGCCCACCTTCAGGTGGCCTCGGCCACAGGCGGCCAGGGCACGGCGACACTCCAGCCCGTCCTGCCGGCCGTGTCCGGCTCCGCGTCGACCACCGCCACGGGGGGCGGACACTTTGCCCAGGGACTGGCCCTGAGCCCTGCCGCTGACCTCGGCGTCCCCATTCCCCCGATCGCCTTCACCTGGGGGGCGTCAGCCGACCAGGTCTCTCTGACCGCGACCAACACGGGCGACCAGGCGATCACCATGAGCCTGACACTCACCGCCTTCGACAAGGGCAATCGGGTCGACCACATCCAGGCGGTGGTCCGACAGGCCACTCCCAGCCGGGGAGAGGCGCGGTGGAATCCGCCGGCACCGTCATCCGCGGGAGTGGTGTGGAACGTCACGATGGTCCACTGTGACAGCGCCACTCTCAGGCTTCAGCTCGTCCCCGGCGCGGGCGGATCTGTCACGTTCGGCGGGCCATTTGCGGCCACCACCCCTCCACCAGGCGGTCCCAACACCTCGAATCCGGACCCCATGCGGGGATCCGTGGCGCAGCCCGGGTACATCTCGCCGGCCAGCAGTCCTCCCGAGTGCACGGGACAGGTCGCACTCACCGGACCGTCGGCATCCGGAACGGTGTCACGGACGGCGCCATCGACGACCGCTTCGCCGGCAGCCGTGCCCTCGCCATCAGGAGCGGCCTCGGCGCCGAGGACCCCCGGGCGGTCACCGACGGGCTCCAGGGAGCTGACGCCGTCGGGACGGCCGTCCGCATCCCCGTCCCCGTCCGCATCCCGATAGATGCCCGCTACCCGGATGCCTCCCTGTCGGTGGCGGCCGGGTCCGTCACCAGTCGGCCCACCCGCGCCGATCGGCCGTGGAGCGAGAGGGGGAGAGCGGCCCTCACCAGGCCGAGGAGCACGCTCGCTCTCGAGCTCCGTGCGAGGTGGCCATGCGCCCCCAGGCGCATGGCCAGGCGGCCGCCGGCGCCCGAATCGGCCGGGGTGAGCACGACCAGGGTCGCCGCCGGGACCTTGCGACGCAGCACCGGCGTCGCCTCGACGGCGTTCAGCAACGGCAGGTCGGTGTCGAGAACGATCAGGTCGGGATGCAGCGTCTCCGCGGCGCGCACGGCCGATGCACCGTCGCGCACGCGGTCGAGGACCTCGAAGCCACCGGACCGGGAGAGGATGGTGGTGAGCCGCTCCGCCTCGAGGCGGTGGGGGGTGGCGATGAGGACGCGAATCGCCCCGGTCGCTTCCAGGGAGGTGTGCTCCTCCACCGCGTCCCTCAAATTCTCCGGCCCAGCCTCCGACCGCAGCTCCTCGACGGCGGAAGCCCTCAGCCGGCCTATCATCGAATCCTACCAGGGACAGCGTAATAATGGTATGGGGCTACTACGCATGTTCGGTGGCATGCGTGCCCGATCCGACGACGCGTGATAATGACCTGGAGCTGCAACGCTGGCTGAGGTCAGGGCCCGAGCGGGAGTGGGGGCATGCGGCCGGGTCGGCCGGCCGGTGCCGAGAGGAGGGACGTGATGACTCGTGGGCCCGGCCGGCCACCCTCGGAGCGGCATGTCGACGTGCTCCTCGTGGAGGACGACCCCGCCGTCTCCCTCATGTACCAGACCAGGCTCGAGGCCGACGGGTATCGGGTGGGCGTCGCGGCCGACGGCCAGCAGGGCATCGACCTCGCCCTGTCGCTCAATCCCAGCGTCATCGTCCTCGACGTCCAGCTCCCCCGGCGCGACGGGTTCGAGGTGCTGAGCATCCTGCGCCGTGACGCCGCCACCCGCGGGATCCCGGTGGTGCTGCTGAGCAACTTCGGGGATGGGTCGATCGTCGCGCGGGGGCTGGAGCTGGGAGCCGAGCAGTTCCTCCTCAAGGTGCATACCACCCCCGCCGAGCTCTCCGCCGAGGTCGGGCCCTGGATTCACGACGCCTCGCCGTAGGCATCGCGCGTCGGCCGGGCTGACCTCGCCCCGGTGGGCTACCCTGGCACGGTGAGCGAGATGCGCCACATCCGCCCCGCCGACCGCGTCGCCGCCGACCCCACGCCGGGGATGCGCCGCGAGCAGGCCATCAGCGCCGAGGGCATGTGGGCGGGGGTGGTGCACACCGACCCGGGGATGGTGTCGGGCTGGCACCACCACGGCGACCACCAGACCTCGCTCTACGTCGCCGTCGGTGCGCTGCGGATGGAGTACGGGCCCGGCGGCGGGTCGGTGATCGAGGCGCACGAGGGCGATTTCATCCACGTGCCGCGCGGCGCGGTCCACCGCGAGGCCAACCCCACCGGCGCGGCGTCCACGCTGGTGGTGCGCGCCGGGACCGGGGTGCCGACCGTCAACGTCGACGGCCCGGAGCCGGAGACCGCCGCAGGCTGACCCGGCGCGCGCCGAGCACGCCGCGGTGACGGAAGGGGGCGTCGAGGACGAGGAGGAGGAGGAGCCCCAGGCCGATCCCGCTGGCGATGTACCACGGCCAGGGGCCCATCACGTCGAGCAGCGTCCCCCTGCCTCCCTGGTCGCGCAGGAACATGTAGTTGCCACCGGTGACCACATCGGCGAGCGCGGCGACGGCCGCGAACCCCAGGGTCAGCGCGAAGACCCTCGCCACCGCGCCGTGCCGGGGCGCCAGCCGCAGGCCCACCACCAGGAACAGCCCCGCCAGCACCACGCCGGCGTGGGTGACGTAGAACTGGAAGAAGAAGTAGTCGGGGAAGCGGTACCGGTGGTCGGGGGTGAGCAGGCCCTGGACGCTGCCGGCGCACCCCCAGAAGTAGGTCAGCTCGGCGAGCAGGGGGCGCCGGGTCCAGAGCGCGGCGGCGGCCACCACGGCGCTCACCGGGCAGAGGTCGAGCATCAGGCCGTTGGTCGCCGACCAGTGCCCCTGGGCGACGGTGACGACCTGCCAGGCGGCGAGGTTGGCGACCAGCACCACGCCGAGGAGGCGGGCGGCGACCCCCGTCCAGGCCCCAGGGCGCACCCGGGCACCGATGCAGAGGCCTGCGCAGAGCGCGGCGGTGACGGCCACGGCGCCGAGGTGGTCGGGACGGAACAACCGTACTCCTATGAGCGCAGCGTAGCCCTCATGGACGGCTGCCGCCGGGATGCCCCGGACGGCGCCGCCCGCCTGCTCGGGAGACTGCGGCCGGGCTCCGCCTTTACCCGCCGGTGGAACTTTGCTTACATGGTTGTTGGCATGATGGACACCGTGCGCAATCCGAACCCGGAGGAGCCGGTCGTGAGCAGCCCCGTGCGGAGCGCCCCGGTCCACGCGCAGCTGCTGTGGGAGGCGGCGCAGCGCGCCTGCGAGCGAAGCCAGGCCCTGATCGCGGAGAGCCGGGCCACGCTGGTCCGCCACAGCGAGGCGGTGGCGGCGCTGCGGTCGTCGCTGCTCACGAGCCCCTCGGCGGCGCTCCCCCGGGTGATCTCCGAGGTGCAGGTCGAGCGCACCGTCGACCTCGACGGGGAGGTGCTCCTCGGCCCGCTGACGCTGGTGCCGCTGCGCCGGGCGATCGCCTGCGATGGAGGGCGCATCCTGTTCACCCCGGCGGAGTGGCAGCTGCTCGCCGCCCTGGTGATGAACCGCGGGAGCACGCTGAGCCGGGCCGAGCTCGCCACCCACGCCTGGGGGCCGGGGTTCGCCGGCCGGCACGGCGAGGTCGAGGTCTACGTCAGCCGGCTCCGACGCAAGCTGGCGCGGACCGGCATCTCGGTCCAGATCCTGACGGTTCGGGGACAGGGCTACCGGCTCAGCCTCGGTGGCGACGACCAGGCGCTCCCCGCCCCGCTGCCGCCGCCGCTCACCGACGCCTGACAGCGCCCCCTCCGACGTCCGCCTCTCGCCCTCCCTGCGTGTGGTCCGTCCGTGCGACCATGTGCCCGTGGCCACCTCCGGCGGTGTGGACGACGCGTCGGGTGCGACCGGCATCCAGCGCGGCCTGGCCGAGCTCTCCTCCGTGCGGGTCGAGCTCCGCGAGCAGCGGCAGCTCATCCGCACCCAGCTGACGGCGCTGCGTTCCACCCATCAGCGGGTGGGTCGCGAGCTCGCCGCCTGTCGCGCGAGCGGCGAGGGTCTGCGCCTCCGCCTGCCTGGGCTGACGACGGCGGCGGCGCCGGAGGAGCGGAGCTCCCACGTCGAGGAGGCCCAGGAACTGCTGCTCAGCGTGCTCGCCCACGGGCCGGTGAGGACCGTCGAGGTGCAGCGGCGCGCCCAGGTCGCGGGGATCTCGCCGCGGACGCTCGCACGTGCCCGCAGCCGCCTGCGGGTCCGCGCCCGGCGGGTGGGCGGCCTGGCCGGACGCGGCGCCTGGTACTGCCAGCTTCCGCAGGGGGACGGCTGAGCCCGGCGACCGGCGGGCCGCTCAGCCGTCGGGCGCGACCTCCTCCATCAGCAGGATCGCACCCTGCCGCGCCGCGCCTGCGCCGATGAGCGCGGTGCACGTCACCCGGACATTGATGTGCCGGCCCCGGCGGTTGACGCACTCGAGGACGGCGTCCCCGTACCTCTCCGAACCGGCGATGCAGCCGCGGATGGCGCCCGCCAGCTGGTCGGCCGGGAGACCGATGTCGAGGCCGAGGAACGGCTCGCCCACCACCTCGCGGGCGCGCAGCCCCCAGAGGTCCTCGCTCCTGCCGTTCCAGATCCGCACCCGCGTCTCGGCGTCGAGGACGACCACGCCGACGTGCACGCTGGCCAGCACCGAGTCCATGAACAGGGTCATGGTGTCGAGCTCGTCGGTACGGTCGCGGAGCTCGGTGTTGATCGCCTGGAGCTCGTTGTTGGTGGACTGGAGCTCCTCGTTCATGGTCTCCAGCTCCTCGTTCGCGGACTGGAGCTCCTCGTTGGTGGTCTCCAGCTCCTCGACCGTCGACTGGAGCTCCTCGTTGGTGGTCTCCAGCTCCTCGTTCGCGGACTGGAGCTCCTCGTACGCGGTCTCGAGCTCCTGCTTGGCGTGGGTGACCTGGTTCTGCAGCTGGTGGTGCGGGGTCACGTCGGTGAACGCGACGCTGGTGCCGAGGATGGCGCCGCCGTCGTCGACGAGCCCGGTGACGTGCACGTCGAGGTACTGCACCGCCCCACCGGAGAGCAGCCGCTCGACGCTGCGCAGCAGGACGGGCTGCCGCTCGCGGTGCGCGTTCTCGATCTGCGAGCGCAGCTCCACCGGGCGGTAGGAGACCTCGAGGTCCTGCAGGCGGCGGCCGACGTCCTTGGTGGTGACGCCGAACATGACTCGCGCCGGCTCGTTGACCTGGACCACGGTGCCGTCGACGTCGACGATCAGCTGGGCGACCGGTGCCGCGTCGGCGGCCGAATCGCGCAGGTGGGCGAGGTGGTCGAGGTGGTCGAGGTGGTCGGCGGCCTCGCGGCTGCCCGCCTGGGCGAGGAGCAGCAGCCGCTCACGCGCGCTGACCTTGGGGATCTTGGTGAAGATGCGGTGCTTCAGCTCGACCGGGGCGAACAGCCCGGAGTGGGCGAGCAGGGTCTCCGCCTTGCCCAGGAAGAGGAACCCGTTGTCGTTGAGTGCGTAGTGGAGGCGGGCCAGGATGCGTGCCTGGCTCTCCACCGTGAAGTACATCAGCGTGTTGCGCGAGACCAGGAGGTCGAGCCGCGAGATCGGCGCGTCCTGCACCAGGTCGTGGCGGCCGAAGATCACCGACCGGCGCAGGTCGTTGCGGAAGAGCCAGTGCCCGCCGCGCTCCTCGAAGTAGCGGCCCTGGAGCTCCTCGGGGACGGCGACGATCTCCTTGCAGGTGTAGGTGCCGTGCCGGGCCCGCTCCAGAGCGTCGTCGTCGAGGTCGGTCGCATAGATCTTCACCCGCTCGCGGAACGCGTCGACGCCGAGCGCCTCGCACAGGATGATCGCGAGCGTGTAGGCCTCCTCTCCGGACGCGCACCCCGCCGACCACACGCGGATGGGCTCGCCGTCGCGCTTGGCTGCCAGGACGCGCGGGATCACCTCCCTCTCCACGTGCTCCCACGCCGGCGGGTCGCGGAAGAAGGTGGTGACGTTGATGAGGATGGTGTTGAAGAGCGGTCCGAACTCCTCGGGATGCACCTTCAGGTAATCGGCGTAGTCCGCGAAGGCGTCGAGCCCGAGGAGGTCCATGCGCCGGCGCACCCGCCGCACCAGCGTCGAGCGCTTGTACCCGGAGAAGTCGAAGTGGTGGGTCTGATAGAGGACGGTCAGCAGCTCCTCGAACGCCGGGTCGAGGGCGGTCACGCTCACCCCACCGCACCCGGCATGACCAGGCCGACCAGTGCCGGGGCGATCTCGCCGAGGGGCAGGACGAAGTCGGACTGCCCGGTCCTGATCGCCGCCTGCGGCATGCCCCGGAACTCGGAGCTCTGCTCGTCCTGGACGATCACCGTGCCGCCCCTCCTCTTGATGGCGCACACCCCCGTCGCGCCGTCCTGCCCGCAGCCGGTGAGCACCACGGCGATGGCGCGATCCTGATAGCTCGCCGCCACCGACTCGAACAGCAGGTCGGCGGAGGGGCGCACGAAGTGCACCAGCTCGGCGTCGGAGAGGGACAGGATGCCGTCGGGGCCGACCAGCAGGTGACGGTTGGGCGGCGCGATGTACACGGTGCCGCCCTGCACCCGCATCCCCTGCTCGCCCTGGACCACCGGCAGCATGGCGTGGCGGCGGAGGATCTCGGCCATCAGGCTGCGGTGCCGCGGGTCGAGATGCTGGACCACCACCACAGCGGCGGGGAAGTCGCCGGGCAGCGCGGGCAGCATGGTGTCGAGGGCCACCACTCCCCCGGCGGACGAGGCGACCGCGACGATGTCGAAGGGGCGGTCGCCATGCCCGGCGGGTCGCCCCATGGGCTCGGTGGTCATGGTCCTGACATCCGCTGCGGGACGGCACGGTTCGGCGCGGCTGCCCGTCACCACCACCGGCCGACGCGCCGATCGTAGCGCGCTCCGCGGGGGAAGGAAAGGCCGGCGGCGCCCTTAACCGGGCCAGCGCTGGCGTGCTTAGGTACCGGCGTGTTATGTGTACCACCCTATCATCTGTCATGTCATCGAGAGTTACGGAAATGGCCACCTCGCGACAGTGCCCCCACTGCCAGCGCCGGCATGATGCGGCCGCCTCCTGCCTGATGGCGGCGCTCGCGGACCGCCGGACGTCTCCCGGGGAGCAGCGTTTCGCCGACCTCGCCGAGGAGACCGGCATCGAGGAGTACATCCGCCGCACCCGCCGAGCCGGATGACCACCCCGCCCTGAGCGCCTCGGCAGGGGACCCGGGCACGGTAGGATCCGGGCGTGAGACCGTACCTGGCGGGAGCCCTCGGCCTGACGGCCGTTCTCGGCCTCGCCGGCTGCGGCGGCGGTGGCGAGCAGACCATCACCGCGCAGATCAACAGCGGCGGCTCGCACGCCTCGATCGTGGTCTCCAGCGACAGTGTCGCCATCGCCAAGCTGAAGCAGGACAAGAGCATCGGCAACGGCGTGACCGTCGACAACGGTGACCGGCACTCCGGCGCGCTGGTCTGCGCGGTCGACGTCAACTCAGCCGCGCACAAGTACCACATCGCGGTGTATGGCGACTATCCCAAGGACCACTGCAGCGCGAGCGACTTCAGCAGCGGCCTTCCGTAGCTCGACCCGGTCGTGAGGGGAACGCTCCCCTGCTGCGCTGTCACATGACATGGTACGCACGCTGGGCTGAATAGTCAGCGCGGCACCGGAGGCGGAGGCGGCTGTCGATACAATGGGCCGCGTCCGCGAGAGCACCGTCCCATGGAGGCACCGCCCGTGCCCGAGCTCGACCCCGTCGACCAGGAGCTCCTCAACGTCGTCCAGTCCGGCTTCCCGATCACCCACGCCCCCTTCGCCGAGGTGGCGGCCCGGCTGGAGAGCACCGAGGAGCAGGTCATCTCCCGGACCGCACGGCTGCGGGAGGCGCGGGTCATCCGGCAGCTCTCGGCGATCTTCGACACCCGCAGCCTCGGCTACCAGTCGACGCTGGTGGCGATGCGCTTCGAGCCCGACCGGCTGGAGCAGGGCGCGGCGATCATCAACGAGCATCCCGGCGTCTCCCACAACTACCGGCGCAACCACGAGTTCAACCTCTGGTTCACCCTGGCCACGCCCCCGGGATCGGACATCGACCGCACCCTGGACCGCCTGCACGAGCTCAGCGGCGCGGCGGTCACCCGCAAGCTCCAGACCCTCAAGCTCTTCAAGATCGGGGTGAAGCTCGACATGACGGGGACGAAGGACGTCACCCGCCAGGAGGACCCCGACTACACCGGCATCCAGCGCGACTTCGCGCTGCGCTCGCCGATCAGCGACCGCGACATCCGGGTGATCCGGGCGGTGCAGGACGACCTGCCCCTGGTGCCGCATCCCTACGCCGAGGCGGCCCGCTCGCAGGGGATGGACGAGGACGAGCTCTTCGCGGGGATGGAGGACCTGCGCCGGCGCGGCCACCTCCGCCGGGTCGCCGCGATCCTCCATCACCGCCGCGCCGGCTACGCCGCCAACGCGATGGCGGTGTGGGCGGTCCCCGAGGAGCGGGCCGAGGAGCTGGGGCGCCGGATGGCGGAGTTCGCCGCGGTGTCGCACTGCTACCAGCGTCCGGTGTACGAGGACTGGCGCTTCAACCTGTTCTCGATGATCCACGGCCGCAAGCTCGTCGACTGCGAGACGATCGTCGGCGCCATCCGCGAGGCGATCGGCATCGACGACTACGCGGTGCTGTACTCGACCAAGGAGTACAAGAAGACCCGGGTGCGCTACTTCACCCCCGAGCTCGAGGAGTGGGAGGCGGCCAACCTGGGGATCGGCACCCCGGCCTAGTGATCAGGACGTGCAGTCCTGGGTCGACACCTGCCGGACGCTGCCCACGCCCCTGGTGATGTCGGCGCTGATCTGTGACGGGGTGAGCGCGTAGCCCTCGCCGTTGTCCAGGGTGCTGGCGGCGAAGACCAGGCCGATGACCAGGCCCTGCCCGTCGACCACGGGGCCGCCGGAGTTGCCGGGGATGACGGTGGCCTGGAGCACCTCGATGCGCCGGGTCACCAGGCCCTGGCCGTAGATGTCGTGGCCCTGCGCGTTCTCGGTGCCGCGCACCGCCGCGGGCACGGTCTTCTCGGGGCCGCCGCCCGGATAGCCGATCACCGCGCCGGCGGCGCCCCGGGCCGGGTCCTCGACGGCGAGGTGGAGGGGGGTGAGGCCGGAGCCGGGGACGTGGAGGATGGCGACGTCCACCTCGGGGTCGAAAAGGACCACGGTGGCGGCGACGTCCTGGCCGCCCGATGCCGCGGGGGTCTGGACGGTCACGGTCCGACCCCCGGCGACCACGTGGGCGTTGGTGACCAGGTAGTCGCGAGCCACCGGCCAGGCCGAGCCCGCCTCGGTGGCGCAGTCGCTCCTGCTCACCACCTTGGACACCACCCTGGTGGCCTGGATGATCCCCGGCGTCTGGAGCTCGGACGGGACCGGCACCGGCACCGGCGAGAGGAACTCGGGCGCGAGGTTGGCGAAGGGGTTGGGGAAGCTGCTGCCGCTGAAGAGCTTCTGGATGGAGGCGAGGAACGCGGGCGGCTGGGGTGCGGCTCGGTCGAGGGCGCGGAGGATCGCGGAGTCGTTGATCTGCCGGTTGAGCGCCTGGGCGGGGCTGTCCTTGAAGCTGATCCCGAGATACCAGGCGCCGGCGAGGGTGCCGACCACGGCGAGCCCGGCGCCGAGGTAGGAGTCGAGGGAGGCGAGCCGGGTCCTGAGCGCGGCGACGCGCACCTGGTAGCCGAGGGCGGTGCCCACCCCCTGGATGAGGGCGACGGCGGTCAGGAAGATGCCGATGCCGATGAGCGCCTGGGTCTCGGGGCGGCTCCTGGCCAGGCTCCGCGCCAGCGGCGGCGCGACCAGCGCGCCGATCACGATCCCGGCGGCGAGGCCGAGCAGCGACAGGCTGACCCAGGTGAGCCCCCGCCTCCATCCGGATGCGAGGGCGGCCAGCGACAGCAGGATGATCACGCCGTCGAGAAGATCCACGGGGCGGAAGTGTGATGGGTGAGGGTGGGTCTGCGCGGGCCTCCTCGACGCCGGCCCAGAAGGGGGGGTACAAAGGCGGCATGGCCGCGGAGGGGGTGCGGGTCCGGCTGCTCGGCCGGTTCGAGATCGAGGGGGTCGACACCGTCGTGGTGCGCAGCCGCAAGGCGCGGACCCTGCTGCGCGTCCTCGGCCTGGCGCGGGGTGCCCCGGTGCCGCTGGGCCGGCTCGTCGACGTGCTCTGGGGCGATTCGCCGCCCTCCGCGCCCGCCGACCAGGTCTCCGTCCTGGTGAGCCGCCTGCGGGCGCCGCTGGGTGCGGGGCGCATCCTCCGCTCCGACGCCGGCTACCGCCTGCCGGTCGCCTGGAGCGACCTCGATGCCGCCGCCTCCTTCCTGGAGGAGGGAGAGCGCCGGCTGCGGGCGGGGGCGGCCGCGGCGGCCCGGGCGGCGGCCACGGCGGCGAGCCGGCTGCACCGCGGCCCGCTGCTCGCCGACGACCCCGACGCGGAGTGGGCGGCCCCGGAGCGCGCCGCCGCCGAGCGCCAGCTGCTCCGCGTCCACCTGCTGATCGCCGCGGCCGCGCTGCTGTCGGGCGACCCGGCCACCGCCGTGGGCGCCGCCGAGGCCGCTCTCGCCGCCGATCCGCTCGACGAGGAGGCGCTGCGGCTGCTCCTCACCGGGCACGCCGCCGCCGGCCGGAAGGCGGCGGCCCTCGCCGCCTACGAGCGCTTCCGCGAGCGGCTCGCCGACGAGCTCGGCGTGGACCCCGCCCCCGCCACCGCCGCCGTCCACCTCGCCCTCCTCCAGGACCGCGCCCTCCCCGCCACCGCCATGCCCCCGGGGTCGCCTGCTGCGCCGGCCAGCACCGGAGGCGCCGCCGCGGTGCCGCCGCTGGTGGGGCGCGATACCGAGCTCGCCGCCCTCGACGCCGCCATGGAGAGCGCCGCCCGCGGCGACCCGCAGCTGGTGGTGGTCGAGGGCGAGGCCGGGATCGGCAAGAGCCGGCTGGTGACGGAGTGGACGGCGCGGGCGGCGGCCCGTGGCACCACCG
>JAQBPH010000071.1:0-7522 GCA_028287625.1 Chloroflexota bacterium
GGTCGAGCCCGATGAGCACGGTGCGGATTCCGAACATGCGAAGCCCGTACACCGCCGCCCGGTTGTTCGCAGCGTCGACGCCCAGTCGGGTCATGAGCATCTTCGGAGCCACGAGCGCCGAGGCGCCGTTGACCACGCGGATCGCTCCGAGTGCCACCCGCGGGACCTCGTGCGCCGATCGCGGTGGGACGATCATCGCCGCGCCGTCAGCATGACGTTTCTCCGGCCGTTCCGAGCCCGGTTCCGGCTCGTGGTGAGACGGATGCGAGAAGTCTGCCATGGGAGGCATCGCGGGGCAGCGATGTTCTCCACCATGCAGGCGTGCACTCCATCACATCGCGGGGAACGGCGCCTGTCTGCGAGCTCCTGGATGCGCCTGATGCCGAGGGGATCGAGGTGTCATCGCGCCCCCGTGAGAGCGAGCGCTCCGAGGGCCGCGGCCATGGAGAGAGGCACCGCCAGCGCACCCAGACGGCTCGCCCGGATGATCGACGGGCGCGCACCCACCGCTCGTGCGGCCCGCAACCACAGGATCCAGGACAGGGATCCGGTGACGAAGAGGTTCGGGCCGAGGTCGAGCCCCACCAGCAGCGCGAACGGATGCCGGGGCGTGCGGGCCGCCAGCACCGAGGCGGCCGGCAGGTTGTTGACCAGCACCGACGTCCCGGCCGCCACCGCGGCGGTCGCCCACTGGTCGAGGTGAGCGAGCAGGTCCGCCGGTCCGGACCAGACCCGGCCGGCGGTGCCCAGGGCGACTGCCACGCCGAACAGGCCGATCAGCACGGGCAGACCGAGCACCTCGAGAACCCGGTCGCGCCGCTCCCTGCCGCGGATCAGCCGGACGGCCACAGCCACGACACCGACGGCGGCGACGGGCAGTGCCGGGGTCTGCAGCGCCAGCACCAGCACGACCGCGGCCCCGACCGCGGCCAGTCCGAGGCCGACTGCCGGTCGATCCGGCGCGGCCGACCCGGCCCCCGCGGTGCGCGGCGAGCGTCGCTCCCCCAGGGCGACCACACCAGCGGTCACCACGACGGCCGCAACCCACGGGAGCCACATCCTGGTGAGAAACCGTCCGCCGGTCAGGTGGAGGTGCCCGAGCACGATCAGGTTGGTGAGGTTCGAGCCGGGCAACAGCAGTGAGCCGGCGTTCGAGAGCAGCAGGCAGCCGTAGAGCAGCCGTGCTTCGCCCTCACCCCGGCTGCGTGCCGTGTAGACGAGCACCGGGGTGAGGAACGCGACCGACGTGTCGAGGTTCAGCACGGCCGTCACCGTCGCGACGAGCACGACGGCACCCGCGAAGGTGACCCCTCCGTTGCGGCTCAACCGGGCGAGCCCGCGGCCGGCCGTCGCGAACAGCCGGTCCTCATCGGCGACCAGGCCGATCAGCAGCAGCCCGGCCACGAGCACGAACGGTGACCAGGCCTGCGATGCAGCCGACCGGGCGCTCCCGGGATCCAGGACCGCCGCACCAACCGCCGCGATCCCGCCCAGGACGGCCAGTGCCCAACCGGCCCATGCGCCAGGGCGGGGCCGATGCTGCGGCACTCCTGGGCTTGGAGTCAGCCCAGCGGTCCCGTCGCGTCGAGGGTGCCTGTGATCCCGGTGGGGCCGCCGGAGAGGGCGATGGTCATCCGCGCCGTCCCGCACACCGCGTAGAGGGAGGCGCCGGGACGGGCGGGCACGGAGCACACCGTGCGTTCGCCGCGGAACACGGTGACGACCGGCAGCGTCTCGGCGCTCGTGGGGGACCGGACATCCAGGGTCAGTGCCGGGTCCACGACATCGCGGAGGGCCACCTGGGTGCGACCGGCGGCGTCGCGCACCATGGTGCCGACGAGGTCGTCGCTGAACCCGCCCGATCCGCTGTGCACCGGGATCGCCGTCGATGCGGGGGGCAGGCCGGGCGAGAGGAGCGGCGCGGGCGTCCCCGCGACGGCCGCCCAGCCCGGGCGGAACGGACCATGGACGGCCCAGACCGCCAGGGCGGCCACGCTGGCCGTCGCGGTCAGCCCCGCGACGAGCCGGAGCGGCAGCCGGGAGCGCCATCCGGCGCAGAGCCGGGCGAGCACGGCGAACAGCACCGCGGTGACGCACGAGGCGGTGATGCCGATCATCCAGGGGGCCTGGGCATCCGAGCCGGTGCCGAGCCCGTGCACGACGGCGACCGGCCACGAGGCGTAGGCGGTCCAGTGGACCAGGCGCCAGGTGCGCTGTCCGATCCGACGCCGGAGCAGGCTGGTGGCCGCGATGGCGACGAGCAGCTCGGCGGCGACCGTCCCGATCCCCAACCAGAGGGGACGGTAGGAGGCGGAGAAGGGGACGAGGGCGTCACCAACACCGATGTGGGCGAAGGGATCGAGGACGGTGGTGAGGATGTGGACGGCGAGCAGGACGACGGCGAGCAGACCGAGGTTGCGGTGGAGGAGCGCGGTCACGAAGCGGGGAATGGATCGGCCTCCGATCCGGAGCGAGGTGCCGGCGCCGAGGACGATGGTGGCGGTGAGGACGAGGAGGAGGGCGACGCCGGCGCCCCGGGTCGCATACCAGAGCGGGCTTGGCGCCGCCGGTGCGGTGGCGGCTGCGACAGCGGCGTGCGCCCTCAGCATGCGGGCGCCCAGCCCCCGGCGGGGTGTGCGATGCCCTTCCGGTCGACGAGGCGGGACGGCAGCCTGAGCCCGTCGAGCCAGTCCCGGGCGGCGTCGCCGAGCAGGAGCGCGGCGGTCGCCGCGGCGTTCGCCTCGACGCAGGAGGCGGCGGCCACGGACACCAGCCGCCAGGGCGTCAGGACGGGCAGGCCGGTCGACGGGTCGACGATGTGGTGGAGGTCCTGGCCGCCGCGCCGCCAGCGGCGCGCGGTGGTGCCGGAGGTGGCGAGCCCGCCGTCGTGGACGAGGACGTCCTGCCCCTCGGGCGATCCCGGCCACTCGCCGACCCTGACCGGCCACCCGCCCACGGCCGGCGGCCCGGCGACGGCGATGTCCCCACCGCAGTCGACGGCGACGCCGACGCCCAGCAGGCCGGACGCGAGCTGGGCGGCCCGGTCGGCCGCCCACGCCTTCCCGCTGGCACCGAGATCGAGCCAGACCTCGGCGGGGAGCCGCACGGTGTGCGCGACCACGTCGTGATCGATCACGCGCCAGCCGGGCGCGGAACGCAGACGGAGCTCGAGCGGCGGCCCGTCGGTGGGCATGTCGCGAAAGGTGACCGTGTATCCGAGATCGTGGAGGCACCGCCCGACGGTCGGGTCCACCAGCCCTCCGGTCATGTGCGCCACCTCGAGGGCCACGGTGATCGCCTCCTCGAGGAGCGGGGAGACGGGCACCCGCGGTCCCCCCGCCCGCCGGTTGAGGCGGGACAGCTCGGAGTCCGCGCGAAAGCGGCTGCAGACGCGGTCGACCTCGGTGATCGTCTCCCGGACGAGTGCCAGCGCCTCGGGCAGCGCCGCCACGCGGTCGACACCGACGGTCACCGTCGAGCCCATCGCGGGGAAGGAGGCGATGCTCAGCACGGTCGGGTCGGTGTCGAGTGCATGCACTTGGGCGGCGGAGGTGGCGGCGGAGGAGGAGGAGGAGGAGGAGGCGGCGGCGGCGGCGGCGGGGAGGCTGCGGACGGCGGCGGAGCGGCTGCCGGGGCGGGAGGCGGCGGGATGGGTGCCGTTCGTGCCGGGCTCGGTGCCTGGCGCGGGGGTCGGGGTGCGTTGAGCTGCGTCGAGGGCCCCGGGACGGGCGTGGCGACGATCACCCGTGGTGGGGGCGCGGGAAGGTGGACGATGTGCTCCACGACGATGGGCGGCGGCGGCGCGCTCTGGACGGGGACGCTCTCGACAGGGACGGCCGGCGCCTGCGGCTGCTGCTTCGACACGGGGGCCTGCTGCCCGGAGAAGGTGAGAGCCGCCGCGGTCGAGAAGAGGCCGGTCAGTCCGAGTGCGCCCCCGATCCCCCCGAGGGTGGTGCGCCGGATCAGCCGCAGAGCGCGGTCACGATCGTGGGTGTCGGTGCCGCGGTTCATGTCAGCCACCTGCGCGGCAGGGGTTCGAGCACGACCGCGACGTGGGCGCGGGAGGCGCGGTGACGATGATCGGCGGCGGAGCTGGATCCTGGACGTAGACGGTGTGCTCCGTGGGTGCCGCGGGAGCCGCCGTCGGGAAGAGGATGTCCGCGCGGAGCGGCGACGGCGGCACGGTGGTCCGCGCGGACACGGGCACCGCCGCCGGATGGTGGCCCGGCAGCTCGGCGAGAGGCCCTGCTCCGGAGGACGCGGCCAGCCCGGCGGCGACCCCGGCGCCCGCCGTGAGCAGCGTCAGACCGAGAATGCGGTGCGCGGTGCGGGAGCCCACGTCGACCTTCCTCCTGCCCAGTATCGGCGAACGTCCACGCGTGAGAAGACGCCCGCCCTCTCACACCGTCAACGCTCGGGCTGCAAGGAACCTGCGCCGCACCGGCGCCGTCGTCCTCGCCTGTTGGCTGCAGACGAGAGCATGCACGGTGAACCTGACGAAAGCCTGAAGCACAGTGGTCCGAGCACACGCGGCGGACAAACGACGACAGTTCTTTCGCGAGGGGTATCGCGCCCGACCGCCCTGAGGCGGCGGTCGATCACCGTGGCGTGAGGGCCGCCGCGGGCGGCGGCGCTGCGACGCCGACGGCATGGTCGTGATGCCGCTCCGGTCCGCGCTGCGGCTGCACAGAGGCGGGCACGGTCGCCACCGCGAGCACGAGGCCGACGACGACCGCGCCGAGGACCGCTCCCCGGCGGCGTGCCGCCGTCCGCGCCGGCCGATCGGGCGCGGCGTCGTCGTGCGCCGGCCTCGCCGCCCGCGTGGTGCGCCACGCACCGGGAAGGTAGGCGAGCAGGTGGATGGAAACGACGGCGCAGAAGACCACCGCGGCGTCCGTGTGCAGCGTGCTCCACAACCCGGCCCTGCTGTGGTCGATCCACATCACCACACCGCTCAGGAACAGCACCACGGTGGAGACGACGAGAACGGGCGCCAGGAGCCGGAGGAATGGCCGCGGTGGGCCCGCCTGGCGATAGCGGGCGGTACCCGCGTAGTACCGCACCGCCCGGTAGCCGGTGCTCGCCAGCTTGAGCAGCACCAGGGGGAGCGCCAGGAAGCCGGCGAAGTAGTGGACGCGCCAGAGCTGGCCGAAGACCAGACCGGTGCCGGTCACCACCACCAGCGGCACGAGGAGGAGGATGCCGGTGACCGCGGTGAGCCGCAGGTTCTCCCGCACCCCGGGATCGGCGGGTTCGTGGTCGTGGGAGGCCATCGCCGCAGCCCTCCTGGGGAGCTGTCGCAGGACCCCTGCAGCGTCGCGCCTCACCGCCCGTCCCCATCGGGGACGAGCTCGATCGCCCCCCGTGGACAGGCGGCGACGGCGCGCCGGGCGTGGGCGAGGAGATCACGGCCGATCGGCCGGGCGTCGACCATGGGGAAGCCCCAGTCGTCGAGGTCGATGCGCTCGGGAAGAAGCTCCGCACACATTCGGTAGCCGGTGCAGAGGATCGGATTGACGCGCAGTCGGTAGCTCATCGCCATCTCGTGTCCATGATCGGGGTGGGCAGGAGGCGCGGCCGTCTGCAGCCGCGGCAGGGTCCGCGCCGGAGGTGCACCCTGGCGCTCGCGGCGAAGGTCTCGAGGGCGGTGCGAAGCAGCATGACCGCACCGTCGGGGTGATGGCATGCTCCACGACCGGCGATCTGCCCGCACCAGCGAGCCAGCCGGTCGAGGTCGGCCGGCCGTGCGGTGCCGACGACCACGGCCGCCAGCGTCGAGTGGAGCGCATCGAGCCCGTGCAGGCACGGTCCACACTGACGCGCGCTCTCCCGCGCGAGGAAGGCGAGCACCTCGACGGTCTCGGCGAGCCCACAGTCCTCCGCAGAGAGGACGACGACGATTCCCGGCCCCAGCGGCACGTCCACGCCGAGCGCTGCCGGCAACGCCGTCGCCGCGGGAAGCCAGCGGCCGCCGTACCCGCCGATCAGCACCGCCTCGGGAGGCGCTGTGCCTCCCCCCGCCATGGCGACGAGCTCGGCCACCGTCGTGCCCAGCGCGATCTCCACCAGCCCCGGCGCGGCCACCGCCCCGCCGATGCTGCACAGCGCGGTGCCGGGCGCGCCGGCGGTTCCGGCCGAGCGGAACCACCCGCTCCCGAGCCGGGCGATGAGCGCGGTGTGGGCCAGCGTCTCGACGTTCTGCACGAGCGTCGGACGACCCATCACTCCCCGCTCGAACGGGCGCGGAGGGGTGACGGTGGGCTTGGCCTCGCCGCCGTTGAGATGGGCGACCACGGCGCTCTCCTCCCCGGCGACATAGCGGTGCGGGCCGGCGGCGATGCGCAGGCGGGTGCCCAGCCGCTCCCCCTGCTCGCGCCGCTCGTCGATCGACCGGCTGAGCGAGGCATGGGCAGCGTCGAATGCGCGGGGGAGGTAGATCACGGCCTCGGCCGCCCCGACCGTCTCGGCGGCGAGGAGCAGCCCGTCGATGACCAGATGCGGACGCAGCGCCATCAGCGTGCGGTCCTTCCAGCTGGCGGGCTCGCCCTCCGAGCCATTGGCCACCACCACCGCGTGGCCGCGCGAGCGGGATGCGACCGCGCTCCACTTCCGCGCGGTCGGAAACGCGGCGCCGCCGCGTCCGCGCAGGCCGCTCCGCTCCAGCTCACCGACGAACGGCGGCGGGGTGCCGGCGGTGCCCCGGGGCCGCGCCCCGAGGCGGGTCAGGTGCGACCGCAACGGCTCGGGCCCCAGCCTCGGATCGGGTCCGGCGAGCAGGCGATGGACGGTGGCCAGGGGGGTGACGGTCACGATGCTGCCTCGGTGGTGATCATCTCGCCGGGGACGGAGCCGCGGCGCCCGCTCCCGACACTGATCGAGATGTCGGCCTGCCCGCACCTCCCCGAGAATGGGGCGGTCGGCGGTGTCTGCACGGTGCACACGGGTGCGCCGCCCCGGGTGATGGCGACGGTTGCGCTGGTCGCCCCGGCATCGTCGGGGACGGCGATGGCGACCTGGAGCGCAGGATCGCGGACGTCGGTGAGCGTGACCCGTGTCGTGGTGCCATCGTCCTGCGGGGCGGTGCCCTGCAGGGTGTCGTCCAGCCCGGCGGGCAGCGGACCGGCGTTGCCGGGCGAGGGTGAGGGCGACGGAGCGGCCGGCGCCTGGCCCTGGACGGCGAGCAGCGACGGCGGCGTCCCGGCGGCCCTGGCCCAGCCCGGACGCAGCGGCCCCCCCGCTGTCCAGAGGAGGAGGACGCCGACCACGGCGGCGGTGACGGTGCCCAGGAGCAGGCGGGTGCCCGCCCGGTGCGGCCAACCCGCCGACAGACGGCACCCGACCGCGTACAGGACGGCACCGAGGCATCCTGCATCGATGAGCAGCGACCACCCCGTGCCTGCGTCGGTGCCGGTGCCCAGGCCGTGTGCGAACGCGATCGGCCAGGACGCGTAGGCGAGCCAGTGGACCGCCCGCCAGGAGCGGACGCCGAGTCGATGGCGGAGCAGGCTAGATCGGAAGAGCG
>JAQBPH010000081.1:0-4908 GCA_028287625.1 Chloroflexota bacterium
GGGTCGATCCTGATGAGCGCGAGATCGTTGTAGGCGCAGGTGCTGGCGTCCTTCTCCCCCGAGCCCTGCATCGCCAGCCAGGAGTTGTAGACCATCGTCCCCGGTCGCCCGGCGCCGATCACCCGCACCTCGGTGCCCAGGGGCAGCGAGTGGCCCCTGCAGCCGTCGGTCTCGCCGCTGCTGTCGGTGCTCGAGCAGTGCGCCGCCTGCCCGAGGTAGACGTGAGCGCCGTCGACGTAGACGAAGTTGGCGGTGCACTGCGAGCCCTGCGTATAGGTCTCGATGCCGGGATGGATCGCCGCCGTCGCCGCCGGCGCCCACCCGGGCGGCACCGCGGCCCGGGCCGCCGGCGAGGTGAGCGTCAGCAGCGCGGGGACGAGCAGGATCAGCACCGGCACCCGGAGACGGGCTCGCAACCGCATCGGTCTCCCTCCTGCCCCGCCCCCGGGTGCATCCGGCCCGCCGCGCCGCGCCACGAGCGGGTCACACACTGGCATGCGTGGGCTCGGGAGTCCACCGGCGATCTCGCCGGGACGGTGCGGTCTGCGGCCAGCCCTCGGCTAGCTCCGGGCCACGTCCCCACAGCTGAGCGGGGCCGCGCCGTCCCCGGACATGTCCGGACCGCGGTGGATGTTCACGTACCAGCGGCCCAGCCGGGCCACACCGCCGAGGGTGGCGTGGAGCACCGCGCGGCCCTGGGCATCGGCTCGCAGGCCGGGCAGGGCGAACGCCATCGGACCCTGTGCCGCGCAGCTGCCGTCGTGGATCTGGGCGGGGTGCCAGGAGCCGGGCACCAGCCCCTGGACCACCAGCCGGACGGTGAGCGTGCGCGCCGCCGTGTCGACGGCGAGCGATGCGGTGCCGGTGGGGCCGGTCTGGGCGGTGGCGCCGGGGACGAGGCGGACCATCCCGGTCTGCCCGGACAGATCGCCGCAGAGGAGCGGGGCCCACGCCGCCCCGGTGGCCGCCGCCGCGGGGATGAACTCCAGGGCGGCGGTGGTGGGCACCGCCTCGACGCCGGGAACCCGGGCGATGGCGTCGACCACCCCCTGGGCGTCGGCGACGGTGGGGGCGAGGGTGTCGAGGACGTCGCCGGCGGGGCCGCCGCAGCCGCCCCGGCGGATCCGCGCCGCCAGCTCCTCCCCCGCCATCACCCCGGTGACGTGCATCGCGAGGGTGAGGATGCGAGCGCCCGGGTCGTACTCGATGTCGGCGGTGCCGTCGGGAACGTGGATCAGCTGCGCCGAGGCCCGCTGGGTCGCCGCCCCCCCCGAGGGGGGGCTGCCGCAGCCGGTCGTGGCTGCGGCGAGGAGGAGGGCGGCGGCGGCGGCGAACGGTCTCCCGGGCACCTGCGTTCCCTCCTGGTCCGGTGAAGGCGCGGATTGTAGGCGGTCGCCAGGGGCCCCGCCACCGTTCTCCACTGGCTCGTCCACAGGGCGCCGGTGCGCTCTCGTACACTTGTTCGCGCGCTGCCGGTGGAGGGCAGCCGGACGGCGAGAACGGAGGGCCGCATGAGCCGCGTCTATCTGGCCGCACGCTATGGCCGGCGCGAGGAGGTGCTGGCCCACGCGGTGGAGCTCGCCGCCGACGGGCACACCGTCACCAGCCGCTGGCTGCTCGGCAACCAGCAGTGGGACGCCACCACGCTCGCCGCGGCCACCGCCCTCGAGGAGCGCGGCGAGACCCCGCCCGAGGCGGCCCGCTTCGCCGTCGACGACTGGGCCGACCTGCGGACCTCCGACGTGCTCATCCTCTTCACCGAGCCGCCGGGGTCGACCGCGGGCACCCGTGGCGGCCGCCACGTCGAGTTCGGCATGGCCTACGCGCTGGGCAAGCGCTGCCTGGTGGTCGGCGGCCGTGAGAACGTCTTCCACCTCCTCCCCGGGGTCGAGCACCACCCCACCTGGGAGCGGGCCCGCCGGCGGCTGCGCTGGGACGCCGCACCCGCGGAGCTGGCCGGGACCGCCGGCGGCTGAGGGCGCTCCCGAGCGGGCTAGAGCTAGAACACCACCACGGAGCGCAGCACCTCGCCGCGGACCATCCTGGCGAAGGCCTCCTCGACCCCCTCGAGCGGGATCGTCTCGGTGACGAAGCGGTCGAGGTCGAGCTGCCCGCGCAGGTAGAGGTCGGTGAGGAGGGGGAAGTCGCGGCTGGGCAGGCAGTCGCCGTACCAGGAGGACTTCACCGCCCCGCCGCGGCCGAACAGGTCGATGAGGGGCAGCTCCAGGCGCGTCGCCGGATCGGGCACGCCCACCATCACCACGGTGCCGGCGTGGTCGCGGCTGTAGAAGGCCTCGGTGAAGGTCTGGGGCGAGCCCACCGCGTCGATGGCGACGTCGACGCCGTGGCCGTCGGTGAGGGCGCGGATCGCCTCCACCGGGTCCTGCTCGCGGGCGTTGACGGTGTCGGTGGCGCCGAAGTCGCGGGCCCACTCGAGCTTGCGACCGTCGATGTCGACGGCGATGATCTGACGCGCCCCGGCCAGCTTCGAGGCGGCGATCGCGGCGTCGCCCACGCCCCCGCAGCCGAAGACGGCAACGCTGTCACCGCGGCTCACGCCGCCGGTGTTCACCGCGGCGCCGAAGCCGGCCATGATCCCGCAGCCCACCAGCCCGGCCGCCTCCGGACGCGCCCGCGGGTCGACCTTCACCGCCTGCCCGGCGTCGACCAGGCAGAGCTCGGCGAAGGCGCCGATGCCGATCGCCGCCTTCAGCGGGGTGCCGTCGGCGAGGGTCATCGGCTGGGCGGCGTTGCGGCTGGAGAAGCAGTACCAGGGACGGCCGCGCCGGCAGGAGCGGCAGCTGCCGCAGGGCGAGCGCCAGGCGATGATCACGAAATCGCCGGGGGCCACGGAGGTGACCCCCTCACCGACCGCCTCCACCGTCCCCGCGGCCTCGTGGCCGAGGAGGAAGGGGAAGGCGTCCTCGATGGCGCCCTCGCGGTAGTGGAGGTCGGTGTGGCAGACACCGCAGGCCCTCGGCCGCACCAGCACCTCGCCCGGGCCGGGGTCGGGCACCACGATCGTCTCCACGGTCACGGACGCACCCCTGGACCGTGCCACCACGCCACGCACCTCATGAGCCATCTGCGACCCTCCTGATCGGCTGGCGGGAGCCGGCCCGGCCGAGCGCGCCGGCGATCTCCTCGCTCACACGGCGGCGCACGTCCTCGACGCTGCCGACACCGTCGACGGTGGCCACCCGGGCGCCACTCTTCCGGTAGTGGTCGAGGACGGGGGCGGTCTTCCTCTCGTACTCGTGCATGCGCTCGCGGATCACCTCGGCGGTGTCGTCGCTGCGGCCCTGCTCGCGGGCACGGCCGAGCAGCCGCTCGACCAGGTCGTCGACCGGGACGTTGAGGGAGAGGATCAGCCCCACGTCCCTGCCCTTGCCCTTGAGCATGGCGTCGAGCGCCCGGGCCTGGGCGACGGTGCGGGGGAAGCCGTCGAGGACCACGCCCTTGGGGACGTCGTCATGGCCCAGCCGCTCGGCGATCACCCGGACGATCAGGTCGTCGGGGACCAGCTTGCCGGCCGCCATCAGCGGAGCCACCTCGCGGCCCAGCGGGCTCCCGCTGGCCGCCTCGGCGCGCAGCATGTCGCCGGTCGACACGTGGGCCAGGTCGAAGTCACGCGTGATGAACGCGGCCTGGGTACCCTTGCCGCTTCCGGGCGGTCCGAAGAGCACGGCGATCAACGGCAGAACTCCCCCTGGTGGCCGGCGGTGCCGCCGCCGAAGCGCCCAGTATGCCGCTCGTATTATTGGCGTTGTCCAGTTGCAACAGCATCGCACCGCATCCGCAGGAAGCCTCCCCCGATGAACCACCGTGTACCGGCCGCGGCCACATGCCTGCTCCTGGGCCTCGGAGCGCTCACCGGATGCGGCGGCGGCGGGGGCGGACAGCCCGCCCCCCTGCTGGTGGCGTTGAACCTGCCCTCGTCCTCGGACGCCACCACGTCGGAGTACATACGCCAGGGCGCTGACCTGGCGATGAAGGAGCTGAACCGGGGTGGCGGTGTCCACGTCGGGGGAGCTGCGCACCCGCTGCGGCTGGGGATGTACGACGGCGCCTCCGACCCCCAGCGAGCGGCGGCGAACACCCGCTCCGCGATCGCGGCGGGCGCCGTCGGGGTGGTCGAGGACGGCGTCGGCGCCCCGCTCAGCGCCGCCGACAGCAGGGCCGCCGGGCTCCCGGAGATCGTCATCGCCAACGGCGACGCCGAGCTGCCGAAGGGGCGGCCGAGCGTCTTCCGGCTGGGCATCGCCAACGACGCGGCGGCCAGCGTGCTCGGCGGCTACATCGCGCGGAAGGCGGGCAGCGTCGCCATCCTCCACGACGACGGCGAGGACGGCCGCGACGGCGCCCGGCAGCTGGGGCAGGCGCTCGCCACCGCGCAGGTGCGGGTGACCACGACCCGCGAGGTGGCGGCGGCGCTGCCCGCCGTCGACGCCGAGGTGCGCGGCCTGCTCGACGGCCATCCCGCCGCGGTGGCGATCTGGGCCTCCGAGGCGGTGACCGCCCGCGTCCTCCAGGCGCTGCGCGCCGCCGGCGCCGCCGTCCCGGTCTTCAGCGGGCCCGCCGGCGAGAACCCGTCGGTCCGCCGGGTGGCCGGGGCCGCCACCGAGGGCCTGGCCTTCGTCGCCTCGCGGATGACCAGCGAGAGCGACAGCGTCTCCTTCGGGCAGTTCGAGCACCGCCTCGCCGCCGCCGAGGGCGGCCCCATCGACGCCGGCCTCCGGGACAGCCGGGGCCGGGCGCTGCGCCAGCCCGCCGACGGGGCGCTCCTCGCCTACGACGCGGTGCGGGTGCTCGCCGCCGCCATCGAGAGGAGCGGGTCGGCGCGGCGCGGCCCCGGGCTGCTCGCCGCCATGACCGCCGCCGGAGTGACCAGCGCCAACGGCGACCACC
>JAQBPH010000085.1:0-4606 GCA_028287625.1 Chloroflexota bacterium
CAGCTCGGCTGCTGAGACCTGGGCGCCCGCGCCCACCCGTCACCGCACCGCAACCGCGGCGAGCTACCGTGCCCGGCATGGTTCTCACTGAGCGTCAGGACGCCCTCTGCACCCAGTCACGCTGGGACTTCTCGGACCTGCGTGCGCTCTTTCTCAGCTGCACGCTGAAGCGATCGCCCGAGGTGTCGAACACCGAGGGGCTGGCCCGAATCTCCGCCGAGATCATGCGCAGGAACGGCGTCGCCGTCGAGCTGATCCGGCTGGTCGACCACGAGGTGCCGGTGGGCGTCTGGCCGGACATGAGCGAGCACGGATGGCCGGTCGACGAGTGGCCCGCCATCTTCGAGAAGGTGCAGGCGGCGGACATCCTCGTCCTCTGCACGCCGATCTGGCTCGGCGAGAAGTCGTCGGTCTGCACCAAGGCGATCGAGCGCCTCTACGGCAACTCGTCCCAGCTCAACGTCGCCGGCCAGTACGCGTACTACGGGCGGGTCGGCGGCTGCCTGGTCACCGGCAACGAGGACGGGATCAAGCACTGCGCCATGAACATCCTCTACTCGCTGCAGCACCTCGGCTTCGTCATCCCGCCGCAGGCCGACGCCGGCTGGATCGGCGAGGCGGGGCCGGGGCCCTCGTACCTGGACGACGGCTCGGGCGGTCAGCAGAACGACTTCACCAACCGCAACACCACCTTCATGACCTGGAACCTGCTCCACCTCGCGCGCATGCTCAGGGACGCCGGCGGCATCCCCGCGCACGGCAACCAGCGCGCCGGATGGGACGCCGGGTGCCGCTTCGACTTCGCCAACCCGGAGCACCGCTGACGGCCGGTCCGCGGTTCGGCCGCCGGCCCGCGGGGTAGGCGCACCGGCGAGACCCGATCACCCGCGCGACACAGGGGAGGAGCGCCCGTGGGCATCCATGAGGTGGATCGCCTGGCCCCGGTCATCGTCCGCCGCGACGTCGAGATCCACCGCGACTCGGTGGGCCCGTACCACACCCGCATGCACTTCAGCTTCGGCGACTACCAGGATCCCGCCCAGATGGGCATCGGCGCGCTCCGCGTGTTCAACCACCGGTTCCTGCCGCCGGCGGCGCGGCCCCCGCTGGAGCTGCACGCGCACGCGGTGCGCGTCACCTGTGTCATCAGCGGCGCGCTCGTCCACCGCGACCGGAACATCGACGGCGGGCGCGTCGACCCCGGCGGCGTCCAGCGCAGCACGCTTCCCGCGCCGGCCGAGGCGCTGGAGTGGAACCCGCTTCCCGACGACGCCCTCGAGCTGCTCGACATCTGGCTGCATCCCCGCCGCGAGCCCACGCGCATGGTGGAGCAGAGGCAGTACCACCTCGATGACCGACGCAACCGCTGGCTGCAGCTGGCCCGACCGCACGGCACCCCCGGCACCGGCGTTGCGGTGGACACCGACGTCTCCATCCTCGCCAGCCACGTCGAGCCGGGCACGGCGGTGGAGCACACCATCCGCGCGGGCGGCGGCGGCTACGCCTACGTCATCTCGGGAGCCGCCGACCTCAACGACGAGCTGCTGCGCACCGGGGACGCGGCGCTGATCACCGGGTCCGGCTCGGTGGTGGTCGCCGCCCGCGAGCACACGGAGGTGGTGATGGTGGACACGGCGCTCTGACTGCGAGGCGCCGTGTCCACCGTGGCGCCGGTCAGGCGGCCGTGGACATGTCGCTGACGGTCACGTCGGTGGCGCCGGTGGTCTGCAGGATCTCCTGCGCGCGCCGCACCTCGTCCTCGCTGCCGTGGACCACGAGCAGGTACCTGCCGGCCTTGAGGTGCTGGGTGAACTTGGGGATGTGCTTCCTGGCGAGGAAGTGGCCGAGCACGGCGCCCACGGCGCCGGTCCAGACCGCGCCCTCGGCGGCGCCGATGACGCCGGTCGCCAGCGGCCCGAGCACGAAGAGGGGGCCACCGGGCACGAAGAACATCGCCGCACCGGTCAGCAGCCCGAAGATGCCGCCGACCCACGCGCCGAAGCGGGCTCCCTCCTTGGCCAGGTCCTTGGCGGTGACGAAGCCGTTGATCTCGGTCTCGCTCTGCAGGTCCTTGCCGATGATGGACACCTTGTCCATCGGGTACCCGGCCTCGGTGAGACGCCGGAGCGCCTCCTCGACCTGCTGCATGCTGTCGTACACACCGGCGACGCTCAGGTTCGACGGCATCGTCGTCGTCGGCGTCGCCATCGTGGTGGACTCGGACATCGCACAACACTCCTTGGTGGGTGGCGCTGCGGGCGGGGGCGTTGTCTGGCTACCCGGCCCCCGGAGGCGGCAAACGGGTGTGAACCGGGTTCACTGCGCCGCGGGCGGTGACCAACGCCATGCGACGGTTCGACACCGTGACAACTCCTCACCCGAGCGGAGGATTCCTGTGCTCCGCCGCCCGGCCCCTGCCCGAGCTTCGGGCCGGCTGACCGCGGCTCAGCCGGCCAGCATCGAGGGCAAGGTCGAGCTGGCTGCGCCGCCGCCGGACACGGCACTCGCGCAGCGGATCACCGACGTTCCGGGCCGGCGCGAGCGCACTCCGAAGGGGACTCTACCGGGCGGTGGGCGCCCCTTCCTCCACCTGCCAGGAATTGCCGCGGCTACGTCGCCGCCTCAGTCTGGACCTTCGACGCCCGACCGTCACCACTCCGCGGAGGACACTCGATGAGGCGCGCCACCGGGGGGCCGCCGGCCGGCGGCCCCCCGGCATCGCTCAGAGCTTGATCTCGCTGATCTGGATCACCGGGGTGATGTCGGTGTAGTTGGGGACGTCGGCCATGATCGTGCCCGCCTTGGGCCCGAAGGAGGTCTGGAAGTCCTCGATCGAGTCGAAGATCAGGTGGCCGATGGCGGCGTACGGGGCGGGAGCGCCCGGGGTGGCACCGGCGAGGCCGGCGTCGACGCCCATGCCCTGCAGCGCCGAGCCCACCTCGCTCTGCACCATCGGCATGTGCGTGTTCAGGTAGTAGTCGAGGTCGAACCTGCTGCCCTCGGAGTTGGGATAGAGGACGCTGACCTTGATCATTGCGGATCTCCTCGCGGTGGGCCTGACGAACCGTGGTGAACCGCTGCGAGAGGGTACGCCGAGTGTCGCCACGCCTGCCCGGCCGGGCGGGCGTTCTGGTGAACTTCCGGCATGCACGAGACCGCCGCCGACCTCGCCCGGATGCAGGACATCCTCGACCGCAGCCACGACACCGCCGGACGGCACCTGCGCAGCATCATCACCCCCGAGCGCCGGCTGACCGCGGAGCAGCTCGCCACCCGTCTGCAGGGGATGTGCCTGCTCGCACTCGCCACCGTCACCGCCGACGGGCGTCCGCTGGTCGGCCCGGTCGACGGCATCCTGTACCGCGGCGCCTTCCACTTCGGCTCCGCCCCCGACTCGGTGCGCTTCCGGCACATCCGGCGCCGCCCGCAGGTGAGCGCGACCCACCTCCCCGGCGAGGAGCTGGCGGTGACCGTCCACGGTCGCGCCACCATCATCGACGTCTCCGACCCCGAGCATGCGGGGTTCCGCCGCACCCTGCTCGGCATCTATGTCCCCCGCTACGGCGCGGAGTGGGAGCGCTTCCTCGACTCCGGGGTGGTCTACGCGCGCATCGACGCCGACCGCATGTACACCTTCCACATGCCTCCTCGCTGAGGACCGCCGCGGCCGGCTCGGCTATGCTCGGAGGCGATGAAGGGGCGGGCGGCACAGCACCTGGCAGGCGCGGGCGCGGTCCTGCTCCTCTTCGTGAGCGCCTGGATCGGTCACACGCTCGAGTACGTGCGCCTCAACGGCGCCGCCGGCCTGGACCAAGCGGTGCTCGGCGCATCGCACCTCTACATGCTGCCGCTGGGCGCGGTGCTCACCCTGCTGCTCGCCCATCGCGGCCTGCGCTGGTGGCGGCGCTGGACCGCTCTCGGCGAGCGGCTGGAGCGCGCCCGCACCGCGCTGCGCAGCGCGCTCCACGGGCGCCCGCCAACGCCGCGGCGGACGCCCCGGACCGGCTCCGTCACATCCGTCCCGGTGGCGCTGCTCTGGGCGCCGCTGGCCCTGGGCCAGGTGGCCCTCTACGTGCTCCAGGAGAGTGTCGAGGCCGCCGTCGCCGGCCGGCCCGCCCCCGGACTGGGAGCCGTCGCCGGGGCCCACTGGGCGGCGCCGCTCGTGCACGCGGCGGTCGCCCTGGTGCTCGCCACGGTGGTGGCTCTGGCCGGCCGCCGGCTGCGAGGCCGGGCCACCCGGCTGCACCGCTGGGAACGGCTGGTCGACCATCTCGTCCGGGCCTGCACCCGCGTCGCCGAGCGTCCCCGCCCCGCCCCGGGCTGGTGGCCGTCCCCTCTGCAGCGCTTCGGCGCACAGCTCTGGAGCCGGCCGCCCCCCGCCTGACCGCGTCCTCGACGCTGTGCACGCGCATCCGCCCGTGCATCCACGGTCACGCACACAGGGGACTGCACATGCAGCGCACACACATCCGGACCCGGCATCTCCGTCTGCTCCTCGCCGCCGCCGCCGCCGGTGCCGCGGTCGCGCTCGCCGGGGTCGGCGGCGCCTCCGCCCACGAGCACCGCACCGTCGCCCAGGGCGGGTACACCATGACGGTGGGCTGGA
>JAQBPH010000087.1:0-21124 GCA_028287625.1 Chloroflexota bacterium
TTCCTCGAGCACCTGATCGAGCACGCCACCTGGCGGCTGCCCGCCCTGGAGCGCACCAGCATCCGCACCGGCTGGGCGGGGCTCTACGAGATGTCCCCCGACCACCAGGGCATCGTCGGCGAAGCGCCGGGGCGGCCGGGGCTGTGGCTCTGCTGCGGCTTCAGCGGCCACGGCTTCATGCAGGCCCCGGCGATCGGCCACCTGCTCGCCGAGCGGCTGCTGGGCGGCCGGCCGGAGATCGACCTCGCGCCCTACTCGCCGGAGCGCTTCGCCGCCGGCGGCGCCGAGCCGGAGGTCTCCGTGATCTGACCTGATCGACACGGAGGCGGTTCTCGACGGCTTCGGACGATCTGGGATCATCGGCGCATGGACGCCTGCCAGCCGCCCGCGTCCACGTCGCGGCGGGGGGTGCTGCCCCCGGTGCTGCGGGTGCGTCCCTTCCGCTGGTACTGGCTGGCGCAGTGGCCGGTCCTGATCGGCACCTGGATGCAGATCGTCGCCCTCGGCTACTTCGTCTTCCAGCTCACCCACAGCCAGACCGCGGTCGGCATCGTCGCCGCCGCCGACGGAGTGCCCGCTGTGGCCCTTTCGCTGATCGGCGGTGCGGTCGCCGACCGCATCAGCCGCCGCCGGATCCTGCTCGTCACCCAGACCGTGCTCGGGGTCAGCAGCGGCGCCCTGGCGGTGCTGGCGCTGACGGGACGCGCCTCGCTCGTCTCGGTGGCCGCGGTGGCGCTGATCTTCGGCGCCGCCGACGCGCTCGACCTGCCCAGTCGCCAGGCGCTGGTCGCCGACCTCGTCGAGCGCGACCTGGTGGTCAGCGCCGTCGCCCTCGGCTCGGTGGCGATGAGCACCTGCCGGATCCTCGGCCCCGCCCTCGCCGGCCAGCTGCTGGTGACCGCCGGGCCGGGGTTCTGCTTCCTCGTGCTGGCGCTCGCCTACCTGGTGCCGATCGTGGTGCTGCTCACCGTCGTCCCCGACATCCTGCCCCAGGCCCACCCGGAGACGGGGGTGGGCCGCGGCCTCCGCGCCGGCCTGGCGGCGGCCGCCCGGGACCCGCTGGTGCGCTGCGTGATGATCTGCGCCGCGATGCTCTCCCTCTTCGGGGTCTCGTACATGCCGTACCTGCCGGTGTTCGCCGTCACCTCCCTGCACGGCGGGGGCGCGGTGCTCGGCCTCCTGTACAGCACCGGGGGGCTGGGCGGCCTGACCGCCGGCCTGCTCATCGCTCGCCGCGGACGCGCCGCCACGCGGGTGCGCATGCTGGGTGTGGGAGGGGTGGTCTACGCCGCCGGGCTGGTGACGCTCATGCAGTCCCACCGCCTGGCGCTGGCGCTCCCGGCCCTCGTGGCCATCAGCTTCGGCTTCCTGGCGATGAACACCTCGATGAGCACGCTCCTGCAGACCGACACCGACCCGGCGCTCCGGGGACGGCTGCTGGGGCTCTACACCACCACGTTTGCCGGGCTGCAGCCGCTCGGGACGCTGCTCTACGGCCTGGTCTCGCGCCTGGTGCCGCTCTTCGACGCCATCACGGTGGGCGCGGTGCTCGTGGGTCTGGCGGCGGTGTGGACGGCCACCCGCCCGCCGGTGCGGCGCACCGGCCGCCGGTAGGTGCGGCGGCGCGGGCCGCTACCATGCGGCCCGATGGCCTCTTCCCCCCGGCGGCGCCGCCGCCTGCTGGTGCTGGTCCCGGTGGTGCTCGCCGCCGTCGCCGCCGGCGTGGTCGCCACCACCCAGATCCTGGGCAGGGGCAGCGCCACGCCGCCGCGGGGCCCGGTGGCCGAGGTCGCCGGAGCAGGCGTTCCCGCCGCCCTCTTCGACATCCGGGTGAGCAGCGCGCTCACCGCCATCCGCCAGGCCGGGGGAGCCCCCCAGCCGGGTGACACCGCCTACCCGGCATTCCTCGCCGGGGTGCGGCGGCGGGTGATGGAGAGCCTGATCATCGACCAGGTCATCGCCCAGGAGGCGGGCTACCGCCACCGCGCCGCCGGCGACGCCGACGTCGCCGCCGAGCTGGCCGGGGACGCCCGCGCCGCCGGGGGTGACGACCAGCTCCGGCGGCAGCTTGCGGAGGCGGGCGGCAGCCTCGACCAGCTCAGGGACGCGATCCGCTCGCGCCTCGACGAGGAGCGGCTCCAGGACCTGTTCGCCTCCCAGCGCGCCGCCGACGTCGAGGCGCGGCTGGCCGCCGGCACGCCGTTCGAGACCCTGGCGCAGCAGCTCTCCGACGACGAGCGCTCACGGCCCAGGGGCGGCGACCTCGGCGCCCTCAACCTCGCCCAGCTGAGCGCCTCCGACGCGGGCTTCGTGGCCGCGGTCAGGGCGGCGCCGGTGGGACGGGTCTCGGACCCGATCCGGGACGACGCGGGCTACGAGATCCTGCGCCTCGACGGCCAGACCGCGACCACCCGCAGCATCCACCGCATCCTGGTGGCCGCGCCCCGCCCGTACACCGTGCGGGAGCGTCCCGCCTGGTTCGCCGCCGCCATCTTCCAGGCGATCCAGGAGGACTGCCAGGCGGGACGGCTGCAGGTGCTGCTCGACGTCGGACTGCAGCCGTGCGCGCCGTCGAAGCCGGCTCCGGGGGCGGCCACGCCCGCCCCGGCGGCGGCGGCGACCCCCTCGGGGGCGGGCACGGGCTTCACCCCGCGGCGCTGAGCCACCGGGCGACCGGTGCGCAGCTTCCTCGCCGTGGCCGTGCGGGAGCCCGCGCTGAGCCCGGCCGGGGTGCTCCTCCACGAGCTCGCCTCCGCCATCCCCGGGCGTGACTGCCGCTGGGTGCGCGGCGACGGCCTCCACATCACCCTTCACTTCTTCGGGGAGCTCGACGAGGCCCGGGTGGGGGAGGTGATGGCCGCGGTGGCCCCGGCGGCGGCCGCCGCCACGCCCTTCCCCCTCGCCCTGGGCGGGCTGGGGAGCTTTCCGCCGCGGGGGGCGCCCCGGGTGCTGTGGCTCGGGGTGGTCGGGGGACTCGAGCCGCTGGCGGCGCTCGCCCTCGACTGCCAGGCGCGGCTTCGCGCCGCCGGGTTCGTGGTCGAGGACCGTCCCTTCGCGGCCCACTGCACCCTGGGGCGCCCCCGACCGGGATGGCCGGCGGCGGCGAGGTCCGCATGGGCGGCGGCGGCCGCACGCGAGGTGGAACTACCGCGGTTCGCGGTGGACCGGCTCACCCTCTTCCGCTCGCGTCCGCAGCCGTACGGGGCCGAGTACTCGGTGGTCGAGGAGCTGCCGCTGGGGCCCGGAGGGGACTGATCCCGCCTCGTGCACCGGGCTGTGCCTGTGGCAAAGCCTGTGGATTGTGTGCACGAACCGCCCCGAGAGGGGCGATCTCAGCGATCGGTGTCGGGCTTTGCCGGGGGCGCGGTGGGATCCTCGCGGCGCTCGTACTCGCCGGAGATGTCCCGGTCGAGCTCCTGGAGGACCCGCTTCGCCTTCTCCAGCGGCCCGTGCCCCGCGGACGCCTCCTCCTTGATCTTGTGCCCCAGCTCGCCCGGGCTCTGGGGGTTGATCTCCGGGTGCTCCTCCTCCTCGAGGGACGACTCCGAGGCGGTGGTGCCGTGCTCGGCGACGAACTCCTCGTCCACGCGCTCCAGAGGGCCGCCGGTCGCCGAACCGGTTGGGCGGTCGGGTGCCGTGCTCATGGCCGCACCTCCGTAGGGGTTGATCGCGTCACTTGTGATAGCGAGACTATCAGATCAGGGCGGGTCAGCCGGCCCGCCGGTCCGCCCGCCGCGCTGCGCGCCGGACACCCGGCCCAGGGCGGCGCGGAGAGTCTCGACCTCGGCGTCGGACAGGTGCCGGGCGAAGTGGGCCTCGATGCCGCGCAGGTGGACGGGCGCGGCGCGGCGGAGCGCGGCCCGCCCCGCGGCGGTGAGCACCGCGTTGGCACCGCGCCGGTCGGAGGCGTGGGCCTCGCGGCAGACCAGCCCGGCCGCCTCCATGCGGTCGACCAGCCGGGTCAGCCCGCTGCGGCTCAGCAGCACCGCGTCGGCGAGCTCGCGCATGCGCAGCCGCCCCTGGGGCGCGCCGGAGAGCTGGAGGAGGACGTCGTACCAGGTCAACGGCAGGCCGCACTCGGCCTCGAGCTCGGCCCCCAACCGGTCGACGACCGCGGCGTGGGTCTCCAGCAGCAGCCGCCAGACGGCGAGGCGTTCGGGGTCGGGACGGCGTGCCACCCCGCGCATCCTAGCATCATCGTTGCGGGCACAACGATCGCGCCGCGGCCGGGACGGCCGCGGCTGTCACGGATCTGCGACGGGAAGGTCGCAGACCCTTCCACGCATCGTCGCGGAGCAAGAACCTCCGCTCCCACGACGTTCCCACACCAGGACGGAACCGGATCGCCGGGGCGAGACCCGTCTTCTCTCGACCACCTCTCCCGCTTCAGCTGAGGACGTGATGACCAAGCGCCTGACCCCCGCGACGACAACGGCAATCGGTGTGATCACGGTGACGCTCATCGCCGCCGGGGGATCCCGGCTGCTGATGCCGTGGCACGTGGCCGCCGCGACCTCCGGCACCATCACGGTGGCCCCGGCGGCGCTGCCCGCGGACGGCGGCAGGTCCTTCTCCCAGGTCACCGTCGTCAACGGCGCCTGCAACGCCGCCCTCGGGGCGGGCTCGGCGACCCTGCACAGCGACGACGGCGCCCAGGTCTTCACCGTCGATGGCGGCCGGACCTTCACGGCGACGCCCACGATCACCTTCTCGGGCAGCGGTGGGGTTGCAGCCGACGTCCTGACGACGACGACGTCCGGGCTGAAGAACATCTGGGCGGTGTTCACACCCGGCGCGGGCGTGCTGATTCTCGGCGGCACCCCGAGCTGCACGGGCCAGACCGCCCCCGCGCAGCTCACGCAGGTGGGCGCTCCCGCCGCGGTCACCCTCGACGCGCCGGCCCCCGCGCGCCTCCAGGTGTCGACCCCGGCCACCCGCGCGCACGTGATCGCGCACGTGCTCGACGCGCAGCAGGGCGGCGTCCCCCGCCAGGCCGTCCTCCTGGTCCGCAACGGCGACGGTGCCAGCGCCGTCGCCATGACCGATGCGGGCGGCGGCACCTACACCGCCGACGTCGCCCCGGCTGCCGGCCCCAGGAGCGAGCCGCTGATCGCGGTCGACACCAGCGTCAGCCCCAACCTCCAGTCCGCGCCGCGGACCCTGAACAGCGTCTCCGGCAACGCCGACTGCGCCACCGGCGGCGGCGGGAGCGGGCTCGTCCTCACCCCGGCAGCCCTCACCGCCGACGGGCGGAGCTCGTCGGTCGCCAGGGCCACATTCGCCAACGGCGCCGGACACCCCGCTGCGGGTGAGCCGGTGAGCTTCAGCGGTGATCCCGGCGTGACCATCACCAGCGCCCCGGCCACCACCGACGCCGCCGGCGTCGCCGCCGCGACCGTCCATTCGGGGTACTCGGTGGGCACCAGGACGGTGACCGTCACCGACCCCAGCTCGCTGGCCGCGTGCACCAGGACCCTGACCGTCGTCAACGGCACCGCCGGCGCCAGGGACTCGGGCCAGCTCAGCCGCTTCATCTACCGCGCCTACACCGACGTGCTCCACCGCAGGGGTGAGGACGCCGGCGTCGAGTACTTCGGCAACCTCGTCACCCTCGGCGGCTCGCGCGGCCAGGTCGCGCTCACCTTCACCACCACCAGCGAGTACCTCACCAACGTGGTGAACGGCACCTATCAGACGTATCTCCGCCGTTCCGGCGATGCCGGTGGCGTCGGCTACTGGGTGGGCCAGCTGCAGAACGGCGGCACCACCGACGAGCAGCTCGCCGCGCTGTTCATCTCCTCCGACGAGTTCTACGCCCGCCACGGCGGCACCGACAGCGCCTGGGTCGACGGCCTCTACGACGTCGTCCTCGGCCGCCCCGCCGACTCGGCCGGCAGGCAGAACTGGCTGGACGCTCTCCAGAACGGCTGGAGCCGCACCCAGGTCGCCTACGCCTTCACCGGCTCCACCGAGCAGCTGACCCAGAAGGTGATCGGCTACTACTCCACCTTCCTGAACCGCGGCCCCGGCTCCATCGACGACGTGAACTACTGGGTCGACGCGATGCAGCACGGCGTGCACGACGAGAACGTCATGGCCGCCTTCATCGGCTCCCAGGAGTACTTCGACGGGTCATAGGCGGCACCGCCATGCGCGGTGCCGGAGGTCGGCGGGGGACGCGCGGCGCTGACGACGGCTCATCCCTCCGACCTGGCGGAGGGGGCTTCCGAGGCGCCTCGACCATTGCAGCCCGGCCGGGCGCCATCGAGGAAGTGCCGTCTCAGGGGGGTGGCGGCCGCGCGTCCCTACATGAGAAGACAGCCGGCACGGCCCGGTGTTGCAGTCGGTCGGCGTGGAACTGCCGCTCAGGCGCCGGGACCGCTCGAGGACACCTGCCGGCGCAGGGCCCGGGCGTGGCCGCCCTCCGCCGCGGCGAGCAGGTCGAACCACCCGGCCACCTCGGCGAGGCCCTCCTCGCGGGCGATCCGGGCGTAGCGGGGGAACATCTCGGCGTGCTCGTAGGTCTCGGTGCCGAGCGCGTTCCGGAGGTTCTCGTCGGTGCTCCCCATGGGCGCGCCGCTCACCGGGTCGCCGGTCTCCTCGAGAAGCTCCAGCAGGCCGAGGGCGTGCCCGGTCGAGCCCTCGGCGAGCCCGCGGAGCACCGCCGCGGCCTCCGACCATCCCTCGATGTCGGCGCGCCGGGCGAAGTGCAGCAGCCGCCGGTTGGCGGCCGCCTCGCGGGCGAAGGCGGTGCGCAGTCCCGCCTCGGTGCGGCTGTCGCGCAGGCCGGCCACGGTCAGTCGCCGACCACGAAGCCGGTGGCGTCCCGCCGGGGGGCGCTCCACTCCAGGTCCACGTCGCGCACCTCGCTGATCCGGTTGCCCCGCCGCAGGCTGTCGACGAAGGCGTCGAGGGCGGCGGCGTCGCCCTCGACGACCACCTCCACGCCGGCACCGCCGGCATACCGCACCTCGCCACTGAGTCCGAGCAGCCGGGCGTGGCGCACACAGTAGGCGCGGAAGCCGGTGCCGCGCACCCGGCCGTGCACGGTGGCACGGAGCCGGCGCCGCTCGCCGCTGTCGAGGTGGAGGCGGGGCGGCTCTCCCTCTCCGCTCATTCGTCGGAGGGCGCGGGGGCGCGGCGGCGCGGCCCCACCCAGACGTATCCGTCGTGCTCCTCGACCTCGTAGAGCACGAGGTCGCGCAGCTCGGCGCGCTTGTGGGCCGGGAAGACCCGCGCCGGGTAGCCGTTGCGGCCGGTGCGCAGGTCGTAGGTGTAGTGGTGGTACGGGCAGTCCAGCTCGTCGCACCAGATCCGCGCCTCGTCGAGGGGGTTGCCCTCGTGGGGACAGGTCGTGCCGAAGGCCACCGGCTGCCCGTCGCTGAGGCGGGCGAGCAGCACCGGGATGCCCTCGACCACGGCGCGGCGGACGCGGTGGTCCACCTCGGCGGAGGGGAGGGCGCGGGCGAAGCCGGTTCCGGGGCTCACGCGGGCATCCCTCCCGTGCGCACCCCGGCCGGCACGCCCGGGGGGCGCGCCGGCCGGGCGTGCCGGAGACCCGGCCTACCGGCCGAGGTCCGAGCTCATGAAGCCGCGCACGAAGGGCGAGTCGCCCGGGGTCGCGCGGCGGAAGTGGCCGCTCGGCCCCTCGCCGAGGAACTCGCTGAACCACGACTCGTGCTCGATCTCCTCGTGGAGGATGGCGAGCGAGAGCGCGTAGGTGCGGTGGTCCTTGCCGAAGGTGTAGTCGCAGATGTCGGTGTAGGTGCGGATGGCGCAGCGCTCCGCCTCGACCAGCACGCGGAGCAGGTCGTGGATCTGGTTGGGCGAGCCGGTCGGCTTGCCGGCGTTGCCGCCCGGGGAGAGGCTGGGATACTCGCCCATCTCCGTCTTCAGGCTGCCGGGCAGGCTGGCGACGGACTCGTTGCCGGCCATGCTGTCCGGGAGGTAGGCGTCCGGGCAGCCGGCCACGTCGGCGAAGGCGCGGATGTCCCGGGGGATCTGGCCTCCGAGCTCGTAGATGCGCGGCACCAGCGCCTCGAAGTGGTTGCGATCCTCGATGCGGGCGTCCTCGATGATCTCCTTGAGACCCTCGCCCTCCATCCCGATCGAGTTCACCCGGAGCACCGTGTAGTAGTAGAAGGTGGTGAACTCCGCCGCGGCGGCACGGACGAGCTTGTCGACCAGCACATCACGGTCGAGACCGGCCTTGGTCACCATCTCCTGGGCAACGCTTCCCACGTCCGTATCCTCCAATGCGGCGGGTGGTCAGAGGAGAATGACGATACCCCGATGGTACAAATCATTACAAGGTGACTATCGCTCCAGGTAGGCCGATGCGGTTCGAAGCGGTTCTCACGGCGGGTCGATGGCATAATCGCCCAAACCGACGGACGGGGAGAATGAACGCCGCTCGCGACCCGATCCTCGCCGCGCTGCGGCAGCAGGGCCTCAAGCTCACGCCTCAGCGCCTGGCCATCGTCGACGCCCTGGTGACCCGCGATGGGCATCCCACGGTGCACGACGTCTACGCCGCGGTGCGCCCCGCCTTTCCCACGATGAGCCTGGCCACGGTCTACAACACCCTGCACACGCTGGCGCGTGCCGGGGTGGTCGCGGAGCTGCCCTTCGCCACCGGCACCCGCTTCGACCGGGTCACCACCCCCCACGTCAACCTCGTCTGCCAGCGCTGCGGCGACATCGTCGACGCCCACGAGTACAGCGCCATCCTCGACTGCCTGTGCGAGGCGGTCACGGCGCGCTCCGACTTCGTGGCGAGCACCCACCGCCTCGACTTCTACGGGCTCTGCGCCGGCTGCGCCGGTGGGACCGGCGAGGCGTCAATCCCGGCGTAGCTGGCGCAGCGCCGCGGTCAGGCAGGCCGGGCATGCGGGGGCGCCGCCACCGCGGAGCGAGCACTCGGCGCTGAGGTGCCCGTCCCAGAGCCGCGCCGCGCGGGGGCGGGTGGGGAGCCGGTGGGGCAGCGCGTCGCCCCCGTTGGACGCCGCCTCCGGCGCCAGCGGCTCCATCGCGGTGCTCACCCGTCCGCGCCGGCGGCGCCCCGGTCGAGGAACCAGCGCAGCTCGCCGTGGGTGGGGCGAACCCGGGCGGCGGGCACGGTGCCGGCGACCACGCCGGCGAGCGCGCTCCGCTTCGAGTCGCCGCTGACGAGGAAGGCCACGGTGGCGCCGCCGTTGATCAGCGGGAAGGTCACGGTGACGCGGTCGTAGGGCTGGTAGGTGGCCAGCCCCCGCGTCGCCCAGGCGTCCACCACGTCGAGGGCGGGGGTGCCGGGGAAGAGCGAGGCGGTGTGCCCGTCGGTGCCGATGCCGAGGAGGATGCAGTCGAGGCGCGGCGCACCCGCGGGGCCGGTGGGCAGGGTCGCCTCGAGCAGCACGGAGTACTCGGCGGCGGCGGCGTCGAGGTCGGGGCGCTCCGCCTCCATGCGATGCACCTGGGCGGGGGGGATGGGCACCTGGTCGAGCAGGGTCTCGCGGGCCAGCCGGAAGTTGCTCTCGGGGTGGCCGGGCGGGCAGGCGCGCTCGTCGCCGAAGTAGACGTGCCAGCGCGGCCAGTCGAGGCGATCGCGATGGGGAGCGCTCGCCAGCCGCTGGTAGAGGGCCCTGGGGGTGCTGCCGCCGGCCAGGGCGATCGTGAACGCACCCCGGCCGGCGATGGCCGCGGCCTGGGTCTCCGCCACCCACTCGGCGGCGCGCTCGGCGAGCGCGCCGGCGTCGGGGCTGACCTCGACGGTGCCGGGCAGTGGCGGGGTCATGGAGGGTCCTCCGCGGCGGTGAGCAGGGCGGCGATGTAGAGGGGGTCGCCGCCCTGCTCCTCGATCTGGGCGCCCACCAGCTCGACCAGGCCGGGCCGCTCGACCGCGACCGTCCAGGTCGAGGAGACGCTGCGCATCCCGCCCTCGACGGCAATCGAGGTGGTGCGGCGATCGCCCTCGCCGCCGATCTCCACACGCGCGATCCGGTCACGGCGCCGGGCGCGGATCGTCACCCCGAGCAGCTCCCCGCCGCTGCCGTAGCCGGGGAGGTGGGTCACCGCGGGGACCCGGGATCCCGCCCGCCGGAGCCGCGAGGTGATCCAGCCCCCGAACAGCCGCGCCTCTGCGCTCGGCGGCGCACTGGCGCAGCGCACCTCCACCTCCTCGATGCCCAGGGCGAAGCCGCGCAGCTCGGGGGTGTCGAACGCCCGGCCCACCAGCTCGCGCCAGGGGCGGATCCGGCTCCAGGCGAGATCGGCGACGGCGGGGAGGGACCGGATGCGCCGCACCGCCCGCGCCAGGGTCGCCAGGGTGGCCGCAGGGTCGGGATAGGCGTCGCTGTCGAGCACCAGCCGCTCGCAGAGCTCGAGGGAGTCGGGCGTCAGCGCCTGGTTGAGCGGCGGCGAGCCCGCCAGCCAGAGGTGGACGGGGACGTCGGGCAGCAGCAGCGGGCTGACCACGCTGCGGAGGTGCAGGGCGGTCTCACCGCCCACCTCCAGCCGCACCAGCTCGACGCAGATCTGCTCGCCGCGGGTGGCCGAGCAGCTCAGGCTCAGGTCGGCCTCGATGCGCGGCTCGCCCGCCGGGTCGGCGACCAGCACGATCGCCCGTGTGGGATGGCTCGCGGCGGTCCGCTCCACCACCTGGGCGGCCTGCTCCGCGCTCTCGCGGTCGGCGCAGGCGACCACCAGGGTGAGCACCGAGAGCCGGACGCTCCGGGCCTCGTCGCCGGCGCGCAGCAGCGAGGCGCGCATCTCGGCGAGCTCGCGTGTGACCGCGTGGAGGCCGCTGACGTGCTGGGCGCGGAGCAGGCCGCCGCCGGTGGCAACCACCGGCTAGGGCCGCCGCCAGGCGCGGCCGTCGCGGGCGAGCAGGTCGTGCGCCGCCTGCGGTCCCCAGGTGCCCGCCTCGTAGTTGGGAAACTCGTCCACCCGCGGCGGGTGGGCGCGCCAGCCGTCGAGGATGGCGGTGCACAGCCGCCAGGCCTCCTCGACCTCGTCCTCGCGGGCGAAGAGGGTGGCGTCGCCGAGCATGCAGTCGAGGAGCAGGCGCTCGTACGCCTCCGGCGACTGGGTGAGGAACGAGCTGCCGTAGAGGAAGTCCATGTTCACCGTGCGGATGCGCATCGCCTGGCCCGGCACCTTGGCGTTGAAGCGCAGGGTGATGCCCTCGTCGGGCTGGATGCGCACCACCAGCAGGTTGGGCTCGATCGAGCCCGGTGCCGGCGTGCCCGATGGGGTGGCGACCTGGCCGCGGAAGGGCGAGTGGGGGACGTGACGGAACTGGATGGCGATCTCCGTGGCCCGGCGGGGCAGGCGCTTGCCGGTGCGCAGGTAGAAGGGGGTGCCGGCCCAGCGCCAGTTGTCGATGTCGAGCTTGATCGCCACGAAGGTCTCGCGCAGCGAGGTGGGGGAGACCCCGGGCTCCTCGCGGTACCCCGGCACGTGCTCGCCCTCGACCCAGCCGGGGCCGTACTGACCGCGCACGGTCATCTCGGTCGCGTCGTCGGGATGGATGGGACGGATGGCGCGGAGCAGCTTCACCTTCTCGTCGCGCACCGTCTCGGGGCTGAAGTTGGCGGGCGCCTCCATGCCCACCAGCGCCACCAGCTGCATGATGTGGTTCTGGACGATGTCGCGGAGCGCACCCGACTCCTGGTAGTAGGCGCCGCGTCCCTCGACGCCGATCGACTCGGCGACGGTGATCTGCATGTGGTCGATGTACTGCCGGTTCCAGACCGGCTCGAAGATGCCGTTGGCGAACCGGAAGACGTGCAGGTTCTGCACCGTCTCCTTGCCCAGGTAGTGGTCGATGCGATAGATCTGCGCCTCGTCGAAGTAGCGGTGCAGCTCCTCGTTGAGCTGCCGGGCGCTGGCGAGGTCGCGGCCGAAGGGCTTCTCGACGATCAGCCGGACGAAGCCATCGGGTCCGGGCGGCCGGCTCATCCCCGCCTCGCCCAGCCGCCGCGTCACCGTGGCGATGCCGCTGGGAGGGATGCTCAGGTAGTAGACGCGGTTGCCCCTGGTGCCGCGCTCGAGGTCGACCTCCTCGAGCACGGTGTGCAGCGGGGCCAGGCCCTGGGGGTCGTCGAGCTCGACGCAGGCGTAGCGGATCCCCTCGGCGAAGGCCGCCCACTGGGTGTCGGTGACCGGGAAGCGGCCGAAGCGCTCGACCGCCTCGCGCATGGCGGAGCGGAACTCGTCGTCGGTCAACGGGGTGCGCCCCGCCCCCACCACCGTGAAGCCGGTGGGCAGCAGCCCCTGCACGGCGAGCGCGTAGACCGCGGGCACCAGCTTCCGCTTGGTGAGGTCGCCGGTGGCGCCGAAGATCACCAGCGCGCAGGGTTGCGGGGTGCGCTCCAGCCGCAGCCCCTCGCGCAGCGGGTTGGCCTGCACCGCGGCCCTGGTTCCGACCTCCATCAGCGTGCCGGGGCGGCCACCCGGCGGACCGCCTCGGTGAGCCGCTTCAGTCCGCCGGGGAGGTCGGCGCCGAGGTGGAGGCGCATCGCCCGGCGCCCGTGGTTGCGCAGCGACTCGAGGTCGCCCAGCGCCTGCGCCTGCTTGAGCGTCGAGAAACCGTAGGGGGCGCCGGGAATCGGCACGTCGAGGGCGTCGTGGGAGGTGATCTCCAGGTACACGCCGGTGTTCGGGCCACCCTTGTGCAGCTGGCCGGTGCTGTGCAGGTAGCGCGGCCCGAATCCCAGGGTGGTGGCGAGCCGGGTGCGGTCACGGACGGCGCTGCGCAGCGCCTGCAGGTCGGCCTCGTTGCCCGGCGTCGGTGCGACGTATGCCAGGAGCGCCACGTAGTCGCCGGGCCGCGCCCGGTCGAGCATCCGGAGGAGCGCACCGGTGGCGCCGGACGCTTCCGGCGGCGCGCCATAGACGTCGATGCCGGCGTCGCTGATCGTGGGTCGCTCGGTCACCGGGAGGGCGCCCTCGCGCGCCACCACCTCCAGCAGCCGGCGGGTGTTCTCCTTCGACTCCGAGACGTTGGGCTCGTCGAACGGATCGATGCCCAGGTGGGCTCCGGCCACGGCTGTCGCGAACTCCCAGCGCACGAACTCGGCGCCGAGGTCCTCGAGGACGGTGAGCGCCAGGGTCACCACTGGCCGGCCGGCGTCGCGCAGCCGCTGCAGCGCGGCGTCGAGGCCGGGGTCGTCGCCGAGGCGCAGGGCGACGAACAGGCGGTCGTCCCCGTACACCTCGGGCGGTCCGACCGGCTCGGCGCCGACGGGGATGATCCCCCGGCCCTCCTTGCCGGTGCTCTCGGCGATCAGCTGCTCGGCCCACAGCGAGAAGGCGGCGATCCGCTCCGATGCCAGGATGGTCACCTTGTCGCGGCCCCGGTCGTGGAGCGCGCCGATGACGCATCCCAGCCCCAGGCCGCCGTTGCGCCGGGGGTCGGTGCCGGGACGGCAGTCCGCGAGCATGGCGGCGGCGCGATCGAGGAGGGCGCCGAGGTCGACGCCGATCAGCGCCGCGGGCACCAGGCCGAAGTAGGAGAGCGCCGAGTACCGGCCGCCGATATCGGGCGGGTTCTCGAACAGGCGGAGGAAGCCGCGCTCGCGCGCCGTCGCCGCCAGCGATGTGCCCGGATCGGTGATCGCGGCGAAGTGCGCGCCGGGGTCGGCGACGCCGGCGGCGCGGGTCTCCTCCCAGAAGTACGCCATGTGGCTGAGGGTCTCGACGGTGCCGCCCGACTTGCTCGCCACCAGGAAGAGGGTGGTCCGGGGCTCCACGGCGGCGCGGGTGGCGCTGATCGCCGCCGGGTCGGTGGTGTCGAGCACGTGGAGGGTGGGGCGTCCGGGGGCGCTGCCGAAGGAGGTGCGCAGCACCTCGGGGCAGAGGCTGCTGCCACCCATGCCGAGCAGCACCACGTCGAGGATGCCGGCGTCGCGCACCTCGCCGGCGAAGGCGCCGAGCTCGCCGGTGCGCCCGCGCATGGTGTCGACGACGTCGAGCCAGCCCAGCCGGTTGCGGATCACCGCCGCGTGCTCGGGGTCGCCGGGCTTCCACAGGTCGGGGTCGCGGTCCCAGATGCGGCGGACCAGCTGCCGCTCCACCGCCCGCTGCAGCGCGGCGTCCACGTCGGCCGCGAGGCTGCCGAGCTCCATCAGCGTGACCGGGTGGCCACCCGGCCACCGTGGAGGGCGTCGACCTTCTCGGCGATGCCGGAGATGAGCTCGTCGTAGGAGTCGGCGAACTGCTTGACGCCGGCCTCGAGCAGCTGCTGGGTGACGGTGTCGATGTCGATGCCGGCGGCGCGCAGCCGCTCGATGACCCGGTGGGCGCCGGCGTAGTCCTCGCGGACGGTGTCGCCGCGGACCACGCCGTGGTCGGCGAACGCGTGGATGGTCTGGAGCGGCATGGTGTCGACGGTGTCGGGGCCGATCAGCTCCTCGGCGTAGTAGACGTCGCGGTACGCCGGGTTCTTGGAGCTGGTGCTCGCCCACAGCGGCCGCTGCACCGCGGCGTCCCGGCCGAGCAGGGCGGCGAAGCGCTCGCCACGGAAGATCTGCTCGAACCGCTCGTAGGCGAGCTTCGCGTTGGCGATCGCCGCCCTTCCGAGCAGCGAGCGCAGCTCCTCGTCGTCGGGACGCTCCGTCAGCCTCTGCTCCAGCAGCCGGTCGACGGCGGTGTCGACGCGGCTGACGAAGAACGAGGCCACCGAGCGGTTGTCGACCGGGTGGCCCTCGGCGGCGCGGCGCTCCAGGCCACGGATGTACGCCTCGGCGACGGTCTCGTAGGCGCTGAGCGCGAAGATCAGGGTGACGTTGACGTTGAGGCCGCCGGCGATCAGCTGCTCGATGGCGGGGATGCCCGCCGGGGTGGCGGGCACCTTGATCATCAGGTTGGGACGATCGACCCTGCTCCACAGGAACCTCGCCGCCTCGACCGTCCCGTCGGTGTCGTCGGCGAGGTCGGGGGCGACCTCCAGGCTGACGAAGCCGTCGCGGCCGCGGGTGCGGTCGTGGATGTCGCGCAGGGTGTCGGCGGCGTGCCGGATGTCGGAGACCGCCAGCTCGACGAAGAGCTCGTCGGGGGAGGTCACTCCTGCGCTCACCAGCTCGCGCAGCTGGGCATCGTACTGGTCGCCCTCGGCGATCGCCTTCTGGAAGATCGTCGGGTTGCTGGTCATCCCGCTGACGGCGTAGTCGGTGATGAGCGTCGCCAGCTGATCGGTGGTCACCAGCTCCCGGCTGATGAAGTCCAGCCAGACGCTCTGGCCGTGCTCGGTGAGCTCGTGGAGAGGGTTGCGGTCCATCCCGATATGGTCTCAGGTTGTCCCGCCGGCCGCTCTGACGGGGGAGGAGGTGGGGCCGGACCCCACCTCCTCCCCCCGGGTGTCAGCCCTGTGCGGCGAGCTTCCGCGCCGCGGCCGTGATCGCCGCGGCGTCGATCCCCGCCGCCGCCAGCAGCTCGGCCGGGGTGCCCGAGGTCGGCAGCGTCCGGACCGCGAGCTGGACCACGCGCGGCGGCTGCTCGTCCTGGGCGAGAGCCTCGAGCACGGCGCTGCCGAGACCGCCCTCGGGGTGGTGGTCCTCGACGGTGAGCAGGCGGCCGCCGGTGACTCGCGCCGCCTCACGCAGGGTGGCCGCGTCCACCGGCTTCACCGAGTAGAGGTCGATGACCCGGACGTGGATCCCGCCCTTCTCGAGCTCGGCCGCGGCGTCGAGGCAGAGGTGGAGGGTGACCCCGGCGCCGATCAGCGCCACGCTGTCGTCGTCGTGCTCGAGCACCACCCTCGAGCCCCCGACCGTGAAGGTCTCCTCGGGCCCGTAGATCACCGGGTAGGCGCCCCGGGTGGTGCGCATGTACACGATGCCGTCGGTGTCGGCCATCAGCCCGACCAGCTTCGCCGCCGCGTTGGCGTCGGAGGGGTAGAGCACCGTCGAGCCGCGCACCGCGCGGATCATCGCGAGGTCCTCGAGGGCCATCTGCGAGGGCCCGTCGGCGCCGATCTCCACCCCGGCGTGGGAGCCGCTCAGCCGGACGTTCGCCTCGGAGATGCTGGCCATGCGGATGAAGTCGTAGGCCCGGGTGAAGAAGGCGGCGAACGTGGAGGCGAACGGGACGTAGCCGCGCACGCTCATGCCCACCGCCGAGGCGACCAGCTGCTGCTCGGCGATCCACATCTCGAAGAACCGCTCCGGATGCGCCTTCTTGAAGGACTCGGCGTAGGTGGAGTTGCTCACCTCGGCGTCGAGCACCACCACGTCGGGGCGGGCACCGAGGGCGGCGAGCGCGTCGCCGTAGGCGCGGCGGGTGGCCACCTTCGAGCCCATCTCGTAGGTGGGGAGCTCCACCTTCCCGCCCTTGGCGCGCCTGGGCTCGCCGGGCTCGGGCGGGTTGCTCTCGACGTGCAGGTCGCGCACGCCGCCCAGCTCCTTGATGGCGCGCTCCGCCATGTCGGGCGGCAGTGCCTTGCCATGCCAGTCGTCCTTGTCCTCGACCTCGCTGAAACCCGACCCCTTCTTGGTCCGCGCGAGGATGGCCACCGGCCGGTCGCGCTCGGCGCGCGCCTCGGAGAGGGCCCGGTCCACCTGCTCGATGTCGTGGCCGTCGATGACGATGGCGCGGCAGCCGAAGGCCTCGACCCGGGCCTGGTACACGTCCATCTGCCACTCGTACTCGGTGGGCCCCCGCTGGCCGAGGCGGTTGATGTCGCAGATGGCGGTGAGGGTGTTGAGGCCGTAGTGGGAGGCCTTGTCGAACGCCTCCCAAATCGAGCCCTCGGCGAGCTCGCTGTCGCCGCAGAGCGCCCACACGTGGTACGGGAGCCTGTCCAGGTACTTGCCGGCGAGGGCGACGCCGACGGCGATGGGCAGGCCCTGGCCGAGCGAGCCGGTGGCCACGTCGACCCAGGGCAGCACCGGGGTGGGGTGCCCCTGGAGCGGCGAGCCGAACTCGCGGTAGGTCATCAGCTCCTCGTCGGTGATCACCCCGACCGCCTTGAACAGGGCGTAGTTGAGGGGCGAGGCGTGGCCCTTCGAGAAGATCAGGTGGTCGTTGGCGGGCGACTTGGGGTTCGACCAGTCGTAGCGCAGGTGACGCGCCGCCAGCACCGCGATCAGGTCGGAGGCCGACATTCCCGAGGTGGGATGGCCGGACCCCGCCTTCGTGCTCGCCCGGATGCCGTCCACCCGCAGCTGCTTCGCGAGCTCGCCGACGAGGGCGAGGTCCGATGTGGCGGTGACCTGCTCCGAGGTACGTCCGGTGACCGACATCTCCATCCTCCGCGATCGTCCGCGCTGCCGGCAGGCTGACGCGCAGCCTGCCTCCGCGGGTCGTCTCCGACCCATGATGGGGGCAGAGGCCGGTCGCGTGCACGCGCCCCGGCGGTGGTCGTGAGGGTGGCCGCGTCCTGGCCATGGCAGGGGAGGGGTTCCCGCCCTGCGGGGGGACGCGCCTCCCCCGGCCGCCTCAGGCCGGGCCGAGCACCGCGGCCACGGCGCAGCGCGCGGCGGCGTCGGTGACCCCGGCCGCCGCCTCTCGGACCCGCCGGATGCCGGGCTGGACCGCGCTCCCCACCCGCGCCCAGCCGCGATCGTCCCGGTGGGCGGCCGCGAGCACTCGCTCGGGCGCCTCGAGCTGCTCGTGGACGCCGAGGCAGACCAGCACCGTTCCGCCGACCGCCCTCGCCGCCTCCCGCCAGGGGTCCAGCTCGGCGCTCACCGTCGCGTAGCCGGCGCCGGCGAGGCTCTCCCACGCCTGGGCGGAGCGGATCGGCATCTCCACCTGCCCGACCCGGCCCTCCACCACCTCGACCCCGGCGGCGCCGCCGTCACGGGCCCGGAGGCGCAGCCGCGGGTCGCCGTCGAGCACGACCGCCGGTGGGCGCACCAGGCCGGTCGCGGGGCCGGCGCCCAGGACGACCAGCTGCCGGGCGCGCGGCATCCAGAAGGACGCGGCCTGGCGCGCCTGCTCGGCGCCGGGGCCGGAGACCACGACCGCCAGGGTGCCGGAGCCGGTGGCGCAGGTCCACGCCTCGCCGGCGCGCCCGGCGGGCACCGAGCTCCACCGGAGCCGCCGGGCCCCGAGCTCCGCGCGCACCGCGAACGCCTCGCGGCGCAGGGCGCATGCGATCAGGCCGCACAGCCAGGGTTGCGTGGCCAGGTCCTGGGTCTCGGGCACCTCGGGTCTCCGGTGACGGCGGGGGTGGGACCGGTGGATTGTGCCGCGCCGGCGCCTTGGGGCGGCCCCCGGTCGGGGGGGTGTAGACTCCGCTCCCACCGCGCAGGTGGCAGCGCGCGCCCATAGCTCAGCCCGGATAGAGCAGCGGACTACGGATCCGTGCGCGGGGGTTCAAATCCTCCTGGGCGCGCCACACCTCTCCGGGCTACGCCCCCTCCTTGGGGGCAATCCTGGGGGCAATTGCTCCCCTCCGAGACCGTCTGACAGAGTTCTACGGTTGCCGCCGCCCCGCCTGCACCGCAGCCCCCGCGACGGTGGGGAGAACGCGCCCGAGCTCAGTGCGCGAGCCGATGCCGAGCTTGGTGAAGACCTTGCCGAGGTGGTACTCGACGGTGCGCGTGCTCAGGAAGAGGCGGGCGCCGATCTGTGGGTTGGAGAGGCCCTCGTTCGCGAGGAGGGCGATGTGCGCCTCCTGCGCGGTGAGGCGGCCAGGGATCTCACCCCTCGGTTGTGGGACGCATTCGCCGGCGGCGAGCAGCTCGCGCGCGGTACGGCTCGCGAAGGCATTCACGCCCATCGACACGAACATCTCGTGTGCGATGCGCAGCTGCTTGCGGGCGTCGAGCCGCCGGCGCTCGGCTCGTAGCCACTCGCCGTAGAGGAGATGGGCGCGCGCGAGGTGGGGCCTGGCGCGGGTGCGGCTCAGCCGGTCGAGCGCCTCACGGAAGAGGTCCTCGGCGTCCTGGCCCTCCGCCACGAATGCGAGAGAGCAGGCGCGCAGTCCCAGTGCCAGGTCGGTCCCGCTGCACTGAGCGAGCTCGGACAGCCGCTGCAGGAAGGGGCGCGCGAGCTCGGGCCGGCCACTTCGCGCCGCGGCCTCGACCAGCTCGGGAAGTGCCCAGTGGAGGGTCTCGCCGCCCACACACGCGCGTTGTGCGGCAGCGAGCGCGGCGCCGTGGTTCCCGAGCCCGTTGTGGAGGATCGCGGTCGAGTACTCGATGATGGTGATCGCCAAGCCCTCGCCCCGAGCCTCGGCGTCCTCGACCATCTCCTCGACGAGCGCGGAGTGTTCCAACTCGTGGCCGCGCCAGGCGGCGAGGAACACCTCGGCGTGGCGTAGGGGCGGGCTCCCGGTCGCGGTCGTGATCGACGTCGCCTCCTCGATCATCGCCGCCGTCGCGGCGAGGTCGCCGGTCAGCGCGGTCGCCCCGGCCAGCTGGGTGAGAGCGAGCGGGAGAGCGGTCAGCGCGCCCGTGCCGCGGGCGAACTCCACGGCGCGCGTGGCGAGGGTGAGCCAGGGCTTCTCGTCCCACAGCTGCCACGCGGTGCGCACCGCGGGCTGGAGCCAGCGGAGGTCGCTGCCGTCAAGAAACGCGCGGACCGCCCGCTTCAGCATGGGCACGCCGGCCGCATATCCCTCCGTGTGGAGCACGGCGAGGCCGTCGAGCAGCAGGTCGCTCGCCTGCGGCGGTTCCGGCGCCGGCGGCGCGGCACGAGCCGCCTCAGCCACCTCGAGCACCCCGCGCCCGCCTCCGAGAGAGCCGGCGAACATCGCCGCGTCGAGCGCCTCGAGGTAGGTCTCGCGTGCCAGCCGGACGTCGAGCGGCTCGAGCCTGCGCGCCGCGCTGAGGAGCAGCGGCGGGGCATCGCGGCCACGCCCGGTGACGAAGGCGATCCGTGCACGCATCCGCTCCAGCCGGGCGCGTCCCAGCTCGTCGAGGAGTCCCACGTCCGCCGCGTCGAGCAGCTCCGACGCCGCCCCGGACGATCCCGCGTCGAGGTGGGCCTCGGCGGCGGTGAGCACGCGCTCGACCCGGCGGGCCCGGTCGGGGGTGAGGGCGCCCGCCCGCTCGAGGAGGGTCGCCGCCGCCACCAGGCTTCCTCGCGCCTGCGCACGGTCCGCCGCGCGCTCGAGCTCGACCGCCAGCCCCTCGTCGGGGCCGGCCGCGGCGTGGGCGCGGTGCCACGCTCGGCGCTCGGGATCGAGACCGGGGTCGATGGCGTCGGCGAGCGCCCCGTGGACGGTGCGACGCTGGTCCGGCGACGCCGCCCCATAGACGGCGGAGCGCACCAGGGGATGGCGGAAGGCGATGCGCACATCGAGCTTCACCAGTCTGTCGGCCTCCGCCGGAGCCGACGCGTCGACGCCGACGCATAGCAGCGCCGCCGCTCGCCACACCAGCAGCGCCTCGCCGGAGTGATCTGCCGCCGACACGAGCAGCAGCAGCCGGGTCGCCGCCGGCAGCTGCTCGACCCGCCGTGTGAAGCTCTCCTCGATCCGGTGGGGGACGGCCGGCATGCCCGGCACGCCGAACCCGACGGCCAGCTCCGCCGGCTCGAGGTCGCGAGGGAGCTCGAGCAGGGCGAGCGGGTTCCCCTGGGTCTCGGCGACGATCCGGTCGCGCACCCGCGCGTCGAGCCCGCCCGGGGTGACCGAGTCGAGCAGCTCGCGGGCGTCCCGGTCGGGGAGCCCGTCGACGCGCAGCTCGGGGAGACCCTCGAACTGGGACGCCGCGCAGGGCTCACGGATCGCGAAGAGCATGCAGACGGACTCCGCGTGCAGGCGGCGCGCGGCGATGGCCAGAACCTGGGCCGACGCCTGGTCGACCCACTGGGCGTCCTCGACGACGCACAGGAGTGGCTGCTCCTCGGCGACGTCGGCGAGGAGGCTGAGCACGGCGAGGCCGACGAGGAAGCGATCCGGTGCGGCGCCCGTGGTCAGCCCGAAGGCCGAGCCCAGCGCGTCGCGCTGGGGCCCGGGCAGACGGTCGTGCCGGTGGAGCATCTCCGGTCCACAGAGCCGGTGGAGGCCGGCGTACGTCAGCTCCATCTCGGACTCGACACCGGTGACGCGGGCGACGCGACAGCCGGACGCCATTCCGACGGCATAGTCGAGGAGCGCCGTCTTGCCGATCCCGGCCTCGCCGCGGAGCACCAGCACGCCGCTCCGGCCCTCATGGACGGTTGCGAGCAGCCGGTCGAGAGCGGCGCACTC
>JAQBPH010000101.1:0-12448 GCA_028287625.1 Chloroflexota bacterium
AACCCGGTGGCCAGCGACCGCGAGGGGTTCCGCCTCTCGGTCACGCCCGCGAGCTTCGCCCGGCAGATGGCGCTGCTCCACGCCGACGGCGCGCGCCCCGTCTCCATGGCCGACGTCAGGCGGGCGCGCCCCGGGGGGCCCCCGCTGCCGCCGCCCCCGGTGGTGCTGACCTTAGACGACGGCCACGACGACTTCGCCTACCGCGCCGTTCCCGTGCTCCAGGACAACGGTCTCACCGCCACCTCGTTCGTGGTGCCGGGCTTCCTGGGGAGGTCGAGCTACATGACCGTCGACCAGCTCCACGCGGTGGTGGCCGCGGGGATGACCATCGGGGCGCACACCATGCACCACGTCGACCTCGCCAGGGTGTCGCCCTCGGTCGCCGCCGACGAGATCACCCGGTCGCGGAGCGTGCTCCAGCAGCTCACCGGCCAGCCGGTCGCCGACTTCGCCTATCCCTACGGCATCTTCAGCAGCCGGGTGGTCGAGATGGTCGCGAGCGCCGGGTTCGCCGACGCGGCCACCACCGAGCCGGGCATGCGCCAGTACGCATCCCAGCCCTTCCTCCTGCGGCGCAACGAGGTGGGCGGCTACGACACCCTGAGCTCCTTCGCGCAGAAGGCCGGGCTGCCGCCGCCGGCCAGCGGCTGGACCGCACCTCCGGCCTCGCCGTCGGGCGCACCCTCGCCCTCGCCCTCCCCCTCCGGCTCCCCGGGCGTCTGCCCGCAGGCGCAGGCGGCGACCCCCGAGCCGGCCGCCGCCGGGAGCGAGGTCCCCGCCCCGTCGCCGAGCTCGTCCCCGGACCCGACCCCCTGCGCCACGCCCCAGGCCCGGCGCCGCCACGGCGGCTAGCGGTGACGCCTAGAACATCGGGACGTCGCCGAAGATGTCGGGGAGCCGCTGGGCCAGGGCGATGTCGCCCTCCACGCTCAGCCACCCCTCGATCAGCGCCCGGTTGGAGCTCACCTCGCCGGCGGCGATGCGCGCGAACAGCAGGGCGGGCATGCGGAAGGTGACCGCCGGCGAGGGCGCCAGGCCACGGTGGGCGTGGGCCGCGCCGTCCGCCACGCGCACGTACCAGGGACGGCTGCCGTCGCCGTCCTCCAGCAGGTACTGGATGTCGCCGCGGAAGCCCGCGGCTGCCTCGGGGCGGACGTTGCGCGCCATGCCGTTGAAGAGCACCCACAGTCCCGCGGGCGAGGCCAGGGTGCGTCCCACGGTGGCGTCGCTGCGCCCGCGCACCGCGCGGGAGAGCGCCGCCCGGATGGCGGTGCGGGTGCGCCGGGCGATCGCCGCCCGCACCCCGTCGCCGCCGGACGGAGCGGGGTGCGTCCAGGGCTCGCCGGTGGTGCTGACCACGTAGCCGGGATCGACCGACCCCGGCGGCCGCGCGGGTGGCCGGCGCCGCAGCGCCCGCTCGCAGTGCTCGGCGAGCCGCTCGTGCCGGCGCGCGTCCTCGGCGTCGGCCTCCGCGGCGAAGTGGGGCAGCACCTCGGCGCCGAAGAGCTCGAGCGACTCGCAGATGTGCTCGTGGCGGCTGCGCCCTGTCTGGGAGACGAGGATGACCTGGTCGACGCCGGCGGCGCGGTAGCGCTCGAGCAGCTCGCGCACCTGCTCGGGGGTGCCGATGGCGCCGCGCAGCGAGCCGAGCCCGCGCTCCAGCAGCCTCATCCCCAGCGGAGCCGCCTCGGCGCCGACGATCTCGCGGGTGAAGCCGCGGCGGGCGCGGTTGGCCTGGAACTCCTCCCAGACGTCGGTGGCGCCGGGCCGGTGGTCGCCGAAGACGTAGTAGTGGGCCAGCGAGTAGCCGAAGAAGTGGGCGCCGTCGATGCCCCGCTCGATCGCCGTGGCCTCGTCGCGGTGGCACATGAAGGGCAGCACCACGGCGACGTTCGGGTTGACCGCGAAACCCACAGGCACACACTCCTCCGACGCCAGGATCGCGTGGTAGTCGTCGACCCAGCGGCGCGCCTCCTCCGGCTCGACGAAGGAGAAGGAGAGCGCGCCGATCCCGCAGCGGGCGGCGAGGAGGATGGTGTCGCGCCGGCTGCAGGCCACCCAGAGCGGCGGGTGCGGCTTCTGGCGCGGCTTGGGGACGACGTTGCGCGGGGGCACCGAGAGGAAGCGGCCGCGGTGGCCGGCGAACGGCTCCTCGACCATCATCCGGGTGACCACGTCGAGTGCCTCGGCCCACTGGGCGCGCTTCTGCCGGCGGTCGACGCCGAAGCCGCCCAGCTCCATCTGCGAGCTCGACTCGCCGGTGCCGAAGTCGACCCGGCCGCCGCTGATCAGGTCGAGGGTGGCGATGCGCTCGGCCACCCGGGCGGGATGGTTGACGCCGGGAGGCAGCTGCACGATGCCGTGGCCGAGGCGGATGCGCCGGGTGCGCTGGCTGGCCGCGGCGAGGAACACCTCCGGGGCCGAGGAGTGCGAGTACTCCTCGAGGAAGTGGTGCTCGACCTCCCAGACGTGGTCGATGCCGATGCGATCGGCGATCTCCACCTGCTCGAGCGCGTCGTTGAGGAGCCTCTCCTCCGCCCCCTCCTCCCAGGGCCGGGGCAGCTGATGCTCGTAGAAGATGCCGAAGCGCATGTGCGTCCTCTCGGGGTCGCCCTCCCCTCGGCGGGGGACGCCATCCCCGGACCGCTATCGTAGTGCGGGTCGGTCCGCCACCCTGCGCGGCGGGGGGCGGGCAGACCACAGCGGAGGAGAGCCAGATGGATGGCGGCACGGCCACCCGCCGCAGGACGCGGAGCCAGAACGGGCGCAGTCGCGCCGGCGCGACCCCTCCCAACGGCGCGAGGACGGAGCGCACCCCCGCGGCTCCGCCGCCGGAGAGCCCGCCGCCCGTCCCGGAGACCGTCGAGGAACGTGCCAGCGACGCCATCCTGGGCGCCAACCCGTTCCTCGGCATCGACCGCCGCGAGCAGGTGATGGCGCTGGGCCGCCTCGCCACCCGGCTGGCCGTCAACCCCGGAACCCTCACCCGCGAGAGCCTGTCGCTCGCCCGCGAGCTCGCCGCCGTGGCCGTCGGGCGCTCCAGCGTCGAGCCCGCCCGGGGCGACCGCCGCTTCACCGACACCACCTGGCACGAGAACCCCGCCTACAGGCGCGCAATGCAGGGCTACCTGGCCTGGAGCCGCAGCGTCGGCCGGGTCGTCGACCGTGCCGGGCTCGACTGGCGCAACACCGAGCGGGCGCGCTTCGCGGCCACCCTGGTGACCGAGGCGCTCGCTCCCAGCAACACACTGGCGGGCAACCCCGCGGCGCTGAAGCGCAGCTTCGAGACCGGCGGCCGCAGCCTGCTGCGCGGCGCCCGCAACCTGCTCCACGACGTGCGCCACAACCGGGGGATGCCGTCCCAGGTCGACCGCACACCCTTCGTGCCCGGGAGGAACATCGCCGTCAGCCCGGGTGCGGTGGTGTACCGCAGCGAGGTCTGCGAGGTGATCCGGTACACCCCGACCACCGCGGACGTGAGCGCGCGACCGCTGGTGATGATCCCGCCGCAGATCAACAAGTACTACATCATGGACCTCGCGCCGGGCCGCAGCTTCATCGAGCACGCGGTGGCCAACGGCATCCAGTTCTTCAGCATCAGCTGGCGCAACCCCAGACGCGAGCACCGCGACTGGGACCTCGACACCTACGTGCAGGGATGCCTCGACGCCGTCGGCACCGCCTGCGAGGTGACCGGCGCCAGGGACGTCAACCTCATGGGCCTGTGCGCCGGCGGGATCACCACCGCGATCACCCTGGCGCACATGGCCGCGGCGAAGGACCCGCGGGTGCACAGCGTGACCCTGCCGGTGACCATGCTCGACATGAGCGTGCCGTCCACCGCGGGCCTCTTCTCCAGCGAGCGCCTCGCCGCCTCGGCGGTGCGCGAGTCGCGGCGCAGGGGCGTGCTCTCGGGCAGCGACATGTCGCGGGTGTTCGCGTGGATGCGACCCAACGACCTGGTCTGGAACTACTGGGTCAACAACTACCTGATGGGCAACCCCCCGCCCGCGTTCGACATCCTCGCCTGGAACAACGACACCACCAACCTGCCGGCGGCGCTGCACGCGCAGTTCCTCCGCATCCTGCTCGACAACGCGCTCACCCGTCCCGGCGAGATCGTGGTGCTGGGCACGCCGATCGACCTCGGTGCGATCGAGGTGCCCGCCTACGTGCTCGCCGGGGTGACCGACCACATCACCCCCTGGCGGGCCTGCTACCGCGCCACCGGCCTGCTCGGCGGCGAGAGCACCTTCGTGCTCAGCAACAGCGGCCACATCCAGGCGCTGGTCAACCCGCCCGGCAATTCCAAGGCGAGCTTCTTCACCGGCCCCGAGCCGGGTCCCGACCCCGACGCCTGGCGCGCCGCCGCCACCGAGAACCGCGACAGCTGGTGGGGCCACTGGCTGCAGTGGGTGCAGGCGCGGAGCGGGCCGATGCGCGCGGCGCCGGAGCGGCTGGGCAGCCGCGGCAACCCACCCCTGGAGGCCGCCCCGGGCAGCTACGTCCTCGAGCAGGCCTGAGATGTCGACCGACCTGGCACGCGTGCGCGAGCTGGTCAGGGGCGAGCGCGGGCTCGCCGTGGTGTCGACGCTGCGCTCCGACGGCTCGGTGCACAACGCGGTGGTCAACGCCGGGGTGACCACGCAGCCGCTGACCGGCGAGGAGGTGGTGGGCTACGTCGCTCTGGGCAGGGCGCTCAAGCTCCGCCACCTCCGCGCCCGGCCGCGCGCCACGCTGACCTGGCGGGTGGGCTTCCGCTGGCAGAGCGTCGAGGGCGCGGTGACGCTGATCGGCCCCGACGACCCGCTCGAGGGCTTCGACCCGGCGGATCTCCCCCAGCTGCTCCGCGACGTCTACCTCTCCACCGGCGCCACCCACGACGACTGGCCGACCTTCGACAGGGTCATGGTCGAGGAGCGCCGCTGCGTCGTGCTGGTCAGCCCGGAGCGGGTGTATGGGGTAGGCTGACCGGACGGCTGGCCGGGCGGTCTCCCAACCCGCGCGGGCCGCGCTTTGGTCTCGACGCCCGATGCTGGGAACGAGACGCGATGGCACCTTGGGGAGCACAACATGTGATGTCCTGGAGGTCCCGTGACCGAAGCCCTCTCCGCCCTGGGAAGCCCGCAGTGCGGGTCTGTGCGCGACGCCGCGCGTGTGTACCAGCTGCTGGAGGTGATCCGGCGACTGGCCGTCGACCAGCCGCTGCTGGAGTACCGGATCGGCGAGCTCAGCTCCCTCCTGGACGAGTTGCTCGGCTGATGTCCGGCTGGGCGCCGTTGACCTCCAGAGCGGCGCGGACCGCCGACTCCAGCGCGCCCTCGATCCAGGCGTGCTTGAGCGAGGTGTGCTCGCCGGCGAAGTGGACCGGACCCTCCGCCCTGGTGATCGCGGGCTGGAACTCGGTGAGCTGGTGGGGCGCGAGCACGGCCGCCTCGCCGAAGGCGTAGGGGTCGAGCATCCAGCTCTGCGTCCTCCCACGTCCGGTGAAGAAGGCCTCGATCCGCCGGCCATGCACCTCCTGCAGCCCGCGGAGGGCGTACAGGTATCGATCGCTGTCCGCCATCGAGTCCCAGCGCGAGGCGTCATCGGCCCAGGTGTAGCTGGCCAGCACCACCCCTCCCTCACTGCCCGCCACCGGATGGGACGGGTAGTACATGAAGCGATTCGGGTTGTCGCTGACCGAGCCGCCGCCGATGACGCCGGTGGCCGGTTGCTCGGGCGGACCTGCCGCGTACCGCTCGTACAGCCCGGGCGTGATCGCGTTCAGCTCTCGCCTCCAGTCGTCCTCGCCGAACTCCCACCAGCGCCGGCGGAACTCGAGCAGCACCTTCGTGGCCGAGTCGTAGTGCAGCCCGATGACGGCGCGCCGCTTCGGGAACGAGAACAGCGGTGCGACCTCGACGTGGCGCAGGCTGGAGAAGGGGATGGTGATGAGCGCGACGTCGCCCGAGAACGTCTCGGTGCCGCCGCCGGACTCTCGGACCGCCTCGATCCACACCGCGGGCCCGTTCGGACCGACGTGGGTGCCCGCCGAGCCCTCGTTGCCCGGAGCCCAGTACTCGAGGCGGGTCATGCGCAGACCCATCCGGATCACATCGCCCATCGTCGGGAGAAGGGCGTACGGGAGCCGCCAGCTGCCACCCTCGATCTCCCAGTACGTGGACTGCGGATTGATCGTCGCCAGCTCCTGGAAGCTGTGGATGAAGGAGAGCGGCATGCGCGACGTGAGGTTCTCCAGGGTCCCGATCGCCTCGACCGTCTCGTCGCTGAGGCCTGCTCGCTCCTTGAGGAAGCCGAGCATCGAGTACTGATCGAAGTCGTAGATGAGCCTCGCCCAGCCTTCGACCCACGCCTGCAGAGGCTGCTTGTTCCGTCGCGTCCCTCCTCGGGTGCGATCGGAGAAGTAGTCGCGCACCGGCTCCATCGCGGCGTCGAGCAGGTCGGCGGTGCTGTGGCGCGCGTCGGGATCGGGGACGTGAAATCCGCGGTTGACAGCGAGCGGATTCGCCGCGTAGTCGCCGCGGCGCGCCTGCTGGTCGTTGGTCCGGATCCAGGTGTGCCGTGCCGGCTCGGGGGCCTGAAAGTCGGTCGCGTCGGGACCGCGCCGCCACACCGTGCCGTCGAACGACCGATAGGTGACCGCCGGAACGGGCGCCTCCTGGTTCCCGGTCGCCGACCTGACGTCCACGTTGAAGAAGAGGCGGCGCCCCAGTCCCAGCCTGTCGATCAGCGCCAGCGTCAGCGGGTGGAAGTCGGGGATCCGCATGGCCCCGGCCTCCGCGTACTGGAGCGGGTCGGCGAAGGGTGGCAGCAGGCCGTGCTCGGGGTCGTGGCGGAAGGTCTTGATCCGACCTCCGATCCGGTTGCCGTTGGCCTCGATGATGGTGACCCGATGACCCGCCTGCCGGAGCAGGAGCCCGGCGGTCAACCCGGCGATGCCGGCGCCCACGATCAGCACCCTCCTGGCACGCTGGGTCCTGGGCAGGCCGTCGTCGATCAGCACCTTCAGGTATTCGTGCTTCAGGTCCTCTCCGCCGGGGCCGACCAGCAGGAGATCCCGAGCCCCGCTCAGGCACGCCTCCCACCGTGCACCGTCTCGGCCGGGGGCGCGAGCCGACGTGAGCAGTCCGCTGAAGGCGGGCGTCACCGTGACCGCGCCGGCGGCGATCAGGAAGGTGCGGCGGCTGACCCGCAGCCCGGTGGGAGACTCATGATCCGGTTCCATGCGAACCCTCCTCGGACGTCTGCGTCTACGTCAGCACGATGACCGCCGCAATCGCGGCGACGAACCCCACCGCCAGGATGTCCACGGCCGGCGGCAGGGAGGGCACGTCGGCCGGAAGGTCGACCGTCGCCGCGGGCTCTGGCCGCGGAGGTGCCGGGGGTGGCGACGTGACCGCCGCGGCGACGGGCGCCGGGACCTCGATGTGATGCCTGCCTGGGGCGATGTGCCTCGGTGCGCTCCGGGTGCTCACCGCCGCCGGCGCCGGAGCGGGACGCTGCGGCGCCGGAGCGGGACGCGCCGGCGCCGGAGCGGGACGCTCGCAGTCGGCCACCTGCCGCCCATCGTCACGATCGCCGCGGTCGTCCCTGTGCCCGTCCACGTCGGGCCGCTCCGGGCGGCATCGCCCCCGATGCTCGCCGCGTTCGCGCTCCCGCCGGTGACGATGGAGCCCCACCCGCCGCATCGACACACCTCCAACGCCGCGATCCGAGTCGTCGTGGCATCCGGAGCCGGCATCCGCGTCGCGCCGGCGACTCCGGTCTCGGAGCATCGGCGTGACGGTGACGCCGGCGTGCGCGCTGTCCGCTCTCGACACCTTCTGGGCGCTGGTCACGATGGCGAACCGGGCCGGCGGCGGAGCCGCCCCGCCAGGCCGCGGGACCACCACCAGGGCGCCGGCCACCACACCGCACGCCATCAGCACGAGCCAGATCCACGGCCCTCTCAGGGGCTGCAGGGCCCGACCCGATGGCTTCTGCGGACCGAGCGGAGGTACGCCCGGTCGTGATGCGCTCACGTTCGCTGCCCCCGATCGTCGCACGGCAGCGCCTCGGTGCCCTGGCGATCGACGAGATCCCTCACCATGTCGTACTCGGCGGTGGTGATCGCATGCGGGGTCACTCTCGCCACTCCGGCGAACGGCCGCTGCAGGTCGAAGGCGATCAGCAGGGCGGCACCGAGGCAGACGGTGAGGATTCCGAGGGCGACGATGAGTGGCATGCGGCTGTCCACCCGAGGGAGCGTGAATGCGATCCAGCCGACCGAGACGGCGGCGGTGACCACCATGAGCCAGAAGATGGTCACCGGCACCGCCGGCTGGGTTTCGGCCATCCGCTGGCGGCGCGCGACCTCCCGATCGCGGTTCCCGGCGAGCAGCATCGAGAAGGCGGGCCGCCGCTCGTCGCCGAGCTGCTGGAACACGTCCCGAAAGGTGCCCGTCCAGGCGGACACCACCGGGGAGACACCCCCCGTCCGCATCGTCTCCCACTCGAGATGGCTGACCGCCCGCGCATAGCAGACCGCCGCAGCCTTGAGCTCCTCCCTCTCCGGCGGTGGCTCGTAGTTCGCGAGCTCGAACATGCCCCGAACCGCGTTGGCCTCGTTGTCGGAGGCGACCGACGCGGAGCGGAAGGACAGGAACCCCTGGACGATGCTGAAGGCCACCAGCACCGCGGCCAGGGTCGCAACCCGGCCCACCATGTCGCCGGAGCCGAGCCAGCTTCCCACCATGACCACCGGCGAGGCGCCCGCCGCGCTCACCTGGGGCCGGCGGCGGTTGGCCAGCAGCCCGACCGCGACCGCCAGCACCACGAACACCACGATGATGACGGCGACCCAGCCGGAACTCATCGGTCACGCCCCCGCCGGCCGTGCTCTCCGGACGCGCCGTTGATGGTGGTGTCCAAATCAGATGACCGAGAAGCGCTGGAGGATCGTCCGGAATGCGTCCGGCTCGACCCGGAGACCGCCGCTGAAGGGGAACTGTGCCTCCGCCACCACGAAGAGGAGGAAGGAGATCATGCAGGCCAGCGAGACCACCATCAGCGCGTGAGGCAGCGCGTTGGCGGTTCCGAAGAAGAACGCGTAGCCGACCGTCACCACCCCACCTCCCAGGAGCGCCACCCACAGCAGCCCCGGGATGCCCTCGCTGGCGATGTTGCTGCGCTCCCGGCGCGCATCGAACACGTCGGTGATGCGCTGCATCAGCTGGGCGAAGATCACCTTCTGCCGCTCCGTCTGCGGCTCGATCCTCTGCGCCGTGTGCCTGAGGTCGTCGAGCTCGAGCGACAGGTTCGGATCGAGGCGGTGCTCCGTGGCCATCAGCTCCCATTCGCCGTCGGCCACGGCGGTGGCGTACCGCCTCACGTCCTCCTTGAGCTGGGTGTTGTACGGCGCCGCCATCTCGTTCGCATCCCAGGCGATCTCCACGACGTTGTTGGCCTCCTGGTAGGTCAGGTCGCGCGCCTTGCCGAGCCCTTCCCACACCACGATCACGACGAAGGCGAGCACGACCGCGTAGATCACGCCGACCACCGCGTACACGAAGCCGGCCACCTCGTTGTGGGGCTCGCGTCGATGGTGAGGGATCCGCTTCTGCAGTGCGTACGCGATCGCCATCACCACGATGGCGGTCGCCGCAACCACGGCGAGGCCCCACAGTGCGGTGCTCATCGTCCTTCTCCGGTCACGCGTGCCCGCCGATGCCGGCAGGACCATCGACCCCGCCCCCACCGCACCATCCGGCCGGCCCTCCCAGGGCCGGCTGTGCCCTCAGCTCCCTCAGTTGGTTCTTGCACCACCACGAGTACGCGTCGGCAACGTCCGCGTCGGCGGCGCGAACGAAGTCGTCCCATCGAACCCACTCGAAGGCCCCCACCTCGCCCGGATTCAGACGGGGCACGCCGGCGGCGCGGGCGACGAAGACCGGACAGAACTCGTGCTCGACGATCCCCTGAAAGGCCGGCGCCCGGTAGATGTGCCGCGGGAGGACGGCCATCACATCGGAGGCCGTCATCCCCAGCTCGTACTCCAGGCGCCGCTCCACCGCCGCCGCCAGGGTCTCACCAGGTGCGGGATGGCCGCAGACGGTGTTGCTCCAGACGCCGGGCCAGACCTGCTTCGTCGATGCGCGGCGGGTGGCCAGGAACCGGCCCTCCTCGTCGAACACGTAGCAGGAGAACCCGAGGTGAAGCGGCGTGTCGGCGTGATGCGCCGACCCCTTCTCGGCCGTGCCGATCGCCCGCCCGGTCTCGTCGACGAGCACGATCAGCTCCCGCTCCTCCGCGCGCACCGCCACGACCGCTACTCGCGCGGGCGGGCGATCTCGACATTCTCGAGGACGCCGAGCGCATCGGGAACGAGGATCGCGACGGAGTAGTAGGCACTGACCAGGTAGGCCATGATCGCCTTGTCGTCGATCCCCATGAAGCGGACCGAGAGGCTGGGCTCGTACTCGTCGGGGATGCCCGTCTGGTGGAGGCCGACGACGCCCTGATTGTCCTCACCGACCCGGAGCGCGAGGATCGAGGAGATGTGCCCGTCGGTGATCGGGATCTTGCTGCAGGGGAAGATCGGCACGCCCCGCCACGCGGGCACCATGTTGCCATTGACGTCGACACTGGTCGGATAGATGCCACGGCGGTTGCACTCGCGGCCGATGGCGGCGATGGTGCGGGGATGGGCGAGCAGGAACCGGGTGTCGCGCCGCCGGCAGAGGAGCTCGTCGAGGTCGTCGGGGGTGGGCGGCCCGTGGTGGGTCTGGATCCGCTGGTCGTAGTCGGCGTTGTGCAGGAGCCCGAAGTCCGGGTTGTTGATGAGCTCGTGGTCCTGGCGCTCGCGCAGCGCCTCAATGGTCAGGCGGAGCTGGTGCTCCAGCTGATTCATCGGCTCGTTGTAGAGGTCGGCGACGCGGGTGTGCACCCGCAGCACGGTCTGGGCGACGCTCAGCTCGTACTCCCGAGGCGTGACCTCATAGTCGACGAAGGTCCCGGGGAGGTCCGGTTCTCCATCGTGGCCCGACGCCACCTCGATGTCGGCCTCGCCGTGCCGGTTCTGCGGCTTCTTCCCGTTCGACAGCGGCAGCCGTGCCCTGGCGAGCAGAAGCTCGTACCGGCCTGCGACGGTCTGAAAGTCCTGCCTCGACAGTGACATGATCGTGCACGGGGTGACCGCCTTCGCGGTGAAGTCCCAGACGCCGTCGGTCTCGATCAGCGCCTCCTCACCGAAGTGGTCACCGTCGGCCATCACCCCCAGCGCGGTGTGATCACCGTACTTCGCCGGCCCGAGCCGGTTCACCTTGCCGTGGGCCACGAGGACGAGCTGGTCGGCGCGCTGTCCCGCCTCGACGATCAGCTCACCGGCGGCGACCTCACGCTGCACGAGGCGATCGGCCAGCGCGTCCAGCACCGCCGGCTCGTCGAGGTCGCTCAACAGCGAGATCTCGCGCAGGGTGGGTGGGAGGACCTCGACGTCAGCCGCGGTCTTGACGAAGCCGACCCGCCCGCGCCCCACGGCGTGGCTCAGGCGGCGGTTGACACGGTAGGTGCCGCCGGAGACCTGCACCCATGGCAGCATCCGCAGCAGCCAGCGGGAGGTGATTCCCTGCATCTGCGGCGCGGTCTTCGTGGTGGTCGCCAGGTTCCGCGCCGCTCTGGTGCTCAGGCTGAGCCGGGATTTCTCCTCGGCACTCTCGATGGGCGTATCGATCGACATCCACTGTCCTCCAGATGCTGCTGTGATCTGCTTCCCTACGGGCTGGTACGAAGCGGAATGCCGCCCCCGGGCCTGAGAGACGATCCGACACGGGCGGCGGACGTGCCCAGACCGGTGGGGCCGGCGAGCGACCGTCTCGGTGCCGAGGAGCTGCGCAACCGAGACTCCCGGTAGCGCAGCTCGGCCTCCTGGTAGCGGCCCGTCTCCACGTGCCAGTTCAGCGCGCCGGCCATCCAGTCCTGGAGACCCTCGACGTACCCGCTCAGAGTCTCGCGGGTGCTCCCGTCCAGGGCGAGCTCGTCGAACAGCGCCGGCAGCTCGGTGGCGACGATGTGCTCGAACTGGCGGATCCGAGAGGTCATCAGGTCGTTCACCACCTCGATGGCGCGCTGTGCGTCGCAGTCGAGGAAGCGCTGGATGACCAGCACGCCATTGTGGAGCTCACCCTCGACCTCCACCTCCTTGCGATAGGAGAAGATGTCGTTGGTGAGGCAGGCGAAGTCCGCAGCCGAGTTCACCAGCTCCCACATCGGCCGGGTGCGGCTGATCGCGGACGGGATCTCCCGGCCAGGGGTCAGCTGGCGCAGCGTCATGGTGAGATCCGACCCGAACGTCCTGCGACGCATCTCCACATAATCGACCGGGTCGGGAATTCGATGCTGCATGTGGTTTGCCAGCTCCCAGAGCCAGCTGGCGGTCATGTCCTCGACAGCGCGACGGACGCGGCGC
>JAQBPH010000112.1:0-22481 GCA_028287625.1 Chloroflexota bacterium
CACCCGGTCGCGCCAGCGCCGGTTGTTGGTGAGGTGGTCGTTCATGTCGTCATCCCTTCCTGTGGCCTCATCACGCGATCCGCTGCGCGTAGACGACGACACGGTGATCGTACCCACCGTGGACGAAGCCTCCGGCACAGGTCACGAGCGTGAGGTGTGCGAGTCCGTCGGGCGCCGGCTGCGGTCCCGTCCCTGCGACGGGGCCGGCCCCATAGATGCTGGCGAGAATCGCCGGTTGCGAAGCCTGTTGAACCGAGTAGGTGGCGACCTGGTCGACGGCGAAGCGCACGTCGGTGCCGCTGCGGGTGTCGTGGACCACGACCGGGTCGCCGGGGTGCAGATCACCCAGGTGCGCGAACAGCGCCGGACGGCCGCGCACGTCGTCGACGTGGCCGGCGACGGTCGCGGTGCCCACGTCACCGGGGATGCTGCCACCGCGGTACCAGAACGCCTGCTGCCACACCGGGTCGCCGAGCGGACCCTGGGGTGCGTCCATCGCGTCGCCGGCGGTGAGGCCGACGCCGAGCATGGCGCCGCTCACCTGCAGCGACGGCAGGCCCAGCTCGAGCGGCACCGGGGTCGGCCCGGCGTGCAGGCCGAGGCCCGCGGGGACGAGCGGGCGCGCCAGCAGCGGCGGGGCCGGAGACGCCTGCGGCGTGGACGGGGTCGGGCTGCGGACCGCACCGCCGGCGCCGCCACCGCATCCGGCGAGCACCGCCGCCGCCGCCGCGAGGGCGACAGCGCGGCCACACGCCGCGAGGGCGCTCGGAGGAGCGGGGACGGGTGTCGTCATCAGGGCCCTTTTCTGGTCCGATGAGGTCGGGGTCGTCCCTTCAACGCCCGGCCCCCCCTGCTTCCTACGGGTGAAGCCCCGATGAAATCCAGGAGTCCCGCCGCCGCACCCTACCCGGCCGCGCCGATCTTCTTCGCCCGGTCCTCGGCGCGTCGCCGGATGCGGTTCCAGGTGCTGGTCAGCCCCATCGCCGAGCGCATCTCGCGGACCGTCAGCACCACCTCGTCACGGGTGCGTGCGGTGCCCTCGACGATCAGGGTCTCCACGTAGCCGCGGTCGGCCTCGTAGGCGGCGCGGCGCTCGCGCATCGGCGCGAGAAAGGCGTTGATCGCCTCGGACAGCCGCTCCTTCACCTCGACGTCGGCGACGGTCCCCTCCCGGTAGCGCCGCTTGAGGTCGTCGACCTCGGCGCGGTCGGGGTTGAAGGTGTCGTGATAGACGAAGACGGGATTGCCCTCGACGGTGCCGGGGATGTCGGCGCGGATGCGCGCCGGGTCGGTGTACATGGAGAACACCTTCTTCCGCACCGTCGCCTCGTCGTCGCTGAGGAAGATGGTGTTGCCGATCGACTTGCTCATCTTCGCCTGGCCGTCGGTGCCGACCAGGGTGGGGACGTCGCCGACCAACAGCTCGGGGATGGGGAAGACCTCGCCGTAGAGGCCGTTGAAGCGGCGGGCGATCTCCCGGGTCACCTCGACGTGGCTGGCGTTGTCCTTGCCCACCGGCACGATGTGGGAGCGCACGCAGAGGATGTCCGCCGCCTGCAGCACCGGATATCCGAGCAGCCCGTAGGGCATCTCCTCCTTGCGGGCGTCACGGGCCATCTCCTTGAGGCTGGGGATGCGCTCCAGCCGCGGCACCGTGGTGAGGTTCTGGAAGAGCGTGTTGATCTCGCAGACCTCGGGGATCGCCGACTGCAGGTAGAAGGTGGCGCGCTCCGGCTCGATCCCCGCCGCCAGCGAGTCGAGCACCAGGTGCCGGGCGTTCTCGGCGGACTCGAGGATGTCCTCCCTGCTGTTCTTCGTGGTCAGCATGTGGAGGTCGGCGATGATGAAGAAGCACTCGTACTGGTGCTGCAGCCGCACCCGGTTCTCGAGCGAGCCGACGTAGTGGCCCAGGTGGAGCTTGCCGGTGGGACGGTCGCCGGTGAGCAGGCGGGGCTGGGTCACGGGGTACTCCTGGGAGGGGAGGGGGCAGCCGATTGTGCCCGCCCCGGGCTGTCCTCTGCGCGCTGACAGCCCTCCCCCCCGGCTACTTCCCGCAGGTGCAGCCGATCTGGTCGGCGCAGCCCCGGCAGCAGTACACCTCGCTGTCGAGGGTGAAGCCGGCGCCGGCGTGCTCGCGCCACCGGGTCTCCGGCCTCCCGCACCCGGGGCAGATCCGCACGTCCTGGATGACGGGGCCGCTGCTCGCGTCGACGGTGAGGGAGACGTCGATGATCTCTGCCATCGCCTTTCCTCCGTGCCGCCCCGCGACTGCGGGGGGCCACCCGGCTGGAGCTCGCCGTCCCCTCGGGGAGGCAGTCCGATCCACCGTACCAGACCCCCGGCGTTGCCGTCGACCGCTCGGAGTGGTTCACTTACCGCTCCCGTGACGGGCGGCTGTCACCGTGGCGGCGCCGGGGAAGGAGCCCACCGAGAAAGGTCACCCGATGACCGAGCTGCTGCTCGTGGCCGTCCTGGCGATGGGGGGGCTCCTGGTCGCGATGGTGGCCGCCCGCGTCCTGGCGCGGAACCTCGCCGGCCTGGCCATCGCGCTCACCATCGGCGCCGTGCTCATCGGCGTCGTCGGCACCGCGGGGGTCACCGCCCTCCACCGGGTCGCCAGCGGGGTCGGCGGGGTCAACATCGAGATCACCAACGGCGTGACCGGGCTGCAGCACAGCTCGCCCACCGCTGCCCCGACCCGGATCCCCGGCCCGCCGCCCGCCCTGCTCGCCGCCGAACGCCAGGTGGCGGCGATGGGCTACCAGGTCGCCGACCCCGGTACCTTCCACCCCGAGCTGGCCCTCCACGTGCTCGTGGGCGTGGCCGGTGACGGCAGCGCCGTGCCCCACCACGAGCGGGCCTTCTTCTTCGACGGCGACGGGGCCCTGCTCGGCGAGGACGCGCCCCTGCCCAGCGCCTCGGTGCTGGTCGTCGGCCAGGGCCCGGCGACCGCCGCGCTCGCCTACCAGCTCTACGCCGCCGACGACCCCGACTGCTGTCCCACGCTGGGCAAGGCGGCGGTGCGCTTCCGCCTCGACCGCGGCCGGGTGCTCCACCGCATCGACCCGCTCCCCGCGGACACCGCCCGGCGCGCCTGCTGTGCGAGCGGCTCCACGCCCGCGGCCGAGCCCATCCCGCCGGGCTCGCGGCGTCAGTAGCCGGGGGCGCCTCCGACGTCACCGCAGAGGATGGGGTCGAAGTCGGTCTGACCCGCGGTCACCGCGGTGGTGCGGTGGACGTTGACGTACCAGGTCCCGGTGGGGATCGAGCTCACGTTGGTCACCGTCGCGGTCAGGGTGGCGTGGCCGCCGGCGTCGGCGGTCAGGCTGGGAAGCGCGTGGATCACCGCGCCCTGGCTGGCGCAGCTGCCGAGGTGGATGTGGACCGCGTGCGAGCTCGAGGGCCTGAGCCCGGTGACGTCGAGCACCACCGTGAGGGCGCCTCCCCGGATGGCGAGCTGCGCCGTCCCCGAGGCGCTCTGGTCGGGGTTGCTCGGCGGGCTCGTCGGCGGGGGCCCCTGCCGCAGCTGCACCGCGACGTGGGCGCCCCGGGTGGGGTTGGCGACGTCACCGCACGCGATCGGCTCGAACTGCGCCTCCGGGGCCAGGTTGGGCCCGTTGTGGACGTTGACGTACCAGGCCGCGTCGGGGATGCCGCCCTCCTTGATCGCGGAGATCGCGGTGACCGTGTCGGCGACGCCGTGGCCGTCGGCCTGGACGTTGTTCAGCGGGTACGCGACCGGGCCCTGACGCTCGCAGCGGCCGGAGTGGATGTGTGCGGGATGGACGCTGTTCGGCGCGAGGCCGGTGAGGCGGAGCTCGACGGTGAGCGTCTTCGTCGCGGCGGCGTAGGCCAGCGTGGCCTCCCCGCTGGGAACGTGCCGCAGCGGCACGACGGCGCTGCCCACCCCGGCGGCGGTGGTCGAGCCGGTGGTGGTCTGGGTGCCCGTCGAGGAGCCGGACGACGCGCCGCAGGCGGCGAGCGCGCCCAGGGCGAGGGTCGCCATCAGGGTCCCGATCCCGAGGCGGGGCATGGTCTGACCTCCCGGTGGGTCCGAAGCGGCGCACAGGCTACTCCGGGGTGCGGCACCGGCGTCGCCGCCGGCCGGGGGCGGGGCTGGGCGCCCCGGGGGCGGTCCCGTCCCCGTACTCTCTGGGCCCCCATGCTCCAGGCCAGCGTCAGCAGCGCGCTCCACCAGGTCGACGCGGGCCTGCGGCGGCTGCGGCTGCGCCCGCCGCCGCAGGGAGGCTAGCGTCCATGCTCCCTCCCGAGCGGCTCGAGGTGGTGATGCTCTCGCTCGAGGGCCCCGATCGGTACAGCCAGGCGGGCGGGCTCGGGGTCCGCGCCCGCGAGCTCTGCCGGGCGCTCGCCGCCGCCGGCGTGCGCACCACGCTGGTCTTCGCCGGCGACCCCGCGCTGCCCTCCGAGGAGGTCGACCAGGGGGTTCGCCTGGTGCGCTGGGCACAGCCCGTCAGCGCCCGTCACCCGCTCGGCGTCTACCAGGGCGAGGAGGAGATCATCGCCGACCTCGAGGCCCACCTCCCCGGCTGGCTCGCCCACGAGGTGGTGGGTCCGGCGAGCCGTCGTGGCCACACGGTGGCGCTGCTCGCCGAGGAGTGGCAGACGGCGCGCACCGCGCTCGCCGCCAGCGACCTCCTCCACGCCCTGGGCCTGCGCAACCGCTGCGCGGTGCTCTGGAACGCCAACAACACCTTCGGCTTCGACCGCGTCGACTGGGGACGGCTCGGCTACGTCGCCGCGGTCACCACCGTCAGCCGCTACATGCGCGGACTGATGCTGCCGTGGGGGGTGAACCCTCTGGTGATCCCCAACGGCATCCCCGAGGCGGCGCTCCAGCCCGTCGACCCGAGGGCGGCGGCGCTGATCGCGAGCGCCGCCGGCACCCCCTGCCTCGGCTTCAAGATCGGCCGCTTCAGCCCCGACAAGCGCTGGCACCAGGCGATCAGCGCGGTCGCCGCGCTGCGGGCCCGCGGGATCCCCGCCCGGCTGCTGATGCGCGGCGGCATCGAGCCCTTCGGCGGCGACGTGCTCGACCACGCCCGCCGCCTTGGCCTGGCCGTGGCCGTCTGGTTCGAGCCCGTCGACGGCGCCGCGGCGGTCGCGACCGCGCTCGCCGACAGCGCCGGCGCTCCCCTGGTGCATCTCCGCAGCTTCCTGCCCGACACCGCCATCCCGGCGATCTACGCGGGCGCCACCGCGGTCCTCGCCAACTCCGGTCACGAGCCCTTCGGGCTGGTGGGCCTGGAGGCGATGGCGGCCGGGGGGGTGGCGGTGGTGGGTGCGACCGGTGAGGAGTACGCCCGCCCCTACGCCAATGCGGTGGTGGTGGAGACCGACGACGGCGCCGAGGTGGCGGGGGCGTTGCGCGGCCTGGTGGAGCGCCCGGAGCTGGGCGATCGGCTGCGCCGCGCCGCCCGCCGCGACGCCGCCGAGTTCGCCTGGCCGCGGGTGGTCGAGGGGCTGCTGGAGCGGCTGCGCTTCGTCTGCGAGCACCAGGGAGTGGCCGTCGCCGGATAGCGCGCGGCGCGGTCAGCGGTCGGTGGCACCGCCGTCGTCGGCACCGGGGAGGGCTCCCTCCCCGCGGTCGCCCCCGAGCCGCGGAGCCCCGATGACCGAGTCCGGGCCGGCGCTGCGCGGCGCGGGCCGGGCAGCACCCGGGCGCTCGGCCGGGGTGGTGCCGCCGGAGCGTGCCGCCAGCGCGCCGGCGACGACGGCGGCGGCGGCGACCGCACCCGTGGTCAGCAGGGTGAGGCGGAGGCCCCACGCGGCGCGCGTCCCCGCCATCCGCGCCAGCACCGCCGCCGCCACCGACGCCGTGCAGAGCCCGTAGAGGGCGACCGCCCAGAGGGAGCCGCCGTCGGTCCCGGTGAGGACGCCGTGGAGCAGTGCGAGCGGGAGCACGACGTGGGTGGCCTGGTGGAGACGTCTCCACGCCCGGTAGCCGATGCGCGGTCGCAGGCGAACGCTGACCGCCAGCGCCAGCGCCAGCTCGGCGGCGACGATCCCCAGCGCCATCCCGACTCGCCGGTACCCGGAGGCGAGGGGCAGCGCGATGTCGGCCAGGGTGAAGCGCAGGAACGGGTCGAGGAGGAGGGTGACCACGTGGACGGCGAGGAAGGCGAAGCAGAGCAGCACCACCAGGCGGTGCAGCTCGGTGCTCATCCAGCGGGGCCAGCTCGGGGTGCGCCAGCGCGCTCCGACCGCGATGCCCAGCAGCACGCTGAGGGTCAGCAGCAGGAGCGCGACCGCACCGGAGGCGCGGGCGACGAACCAGAGCGGGCTGGGCGGGGTGACCAGGGCGACCACGGTCACGCCGCCTCCGTCGCCGGGAAGGGCGGGACCAGCGGCCGCACGGTGCCGTCCCCCGCCACCAGGCGGGCGCCGAGCCCGTGGCGACGGAGCCAGGCGGGCGCTCGCTCGCCCATCAGCCAGGCCGCCGTCGCCGCCGCCTCGGCGACCAGGCAGGTGGGCGCGTGCACGGTCACCAGGCGCCAGGGCGACTCGGCGGGCGCGCCGGTGCGCGGATCGATGAGGTGATGCGCCTGCTCCGGTCCGCGTCCCCAGCGCCGGACGAGCGCCCCGGTGGTGGCCAGCGCACCGCCGGCCAGCAGCAGCGGCTCGCCTCCGTCCCCGCCCTCGACGTCCAGCCGTTCACCGACGAGGACCGGCCATCCGTGCGCGGGAGCCGGGCCGCTGACGGCGAGGTCGCCACCGGCCGCGACACACAGGCCGGTGGTGCGATGGGCGGTGCCGAGGGCGCCACGGATCCGCTGCAGGGCGCCGTCCACCGCCCAGCCCTTGGCGGTGGCGCCGAGGTCCAGGGCGACGCCCGCGGCCACGCGCACCGTGCTCCGGCGGTGGTCGATGCGGACGTCCCGCCACCCTCCGCCGGGGCTCGGCGGCCGCCTGGGTCCGGGTCCCCGCTCGACGATGTCGGCGAAGGGGCGGTCGTACCCCGCCGCGATCAGGGCGGCGCCGAGGGTCGGGTCGCACCGGCCGGCGGTGAGCTCGGCCATGGCCAGCGCGGCCGAGAGCGCCTCGACGAGGAGCCGCGACACCTCGACGGGGCGGCCGGCGCCGGCGTTGACCCGGCTCAGGTCGCTGTCGGACCGGAAGCGGCTGCAGGCGGCGTCGACCTCCGCCACCGACGATCGAAGGATGCGCTCGGCCGCCGGAAGGGCGGAGGCGTCGGTCGTCCAGACGCCCACGCGGGTGCCGAACGCGGGAAGGACGGTCCCCGTGATCGCCCGGGGACCGGCGGTGGCGGGAGCGGTCACGACGGAGCCGTCACGATCGGTGGCGGTGGCGCCCCCGAGGGATCGGTGGCGCCGCCGGCGGGGGCCGTGGCGCCCGGGGACACCGGCCCGGCGGTCAGGGCCAGGTCGCCCGCCAGCCCTGCGACCGCCGCCGCTCCCGCGATCGCCGTGCCGGCGGCGACGCGGGCCACGAGGCGGCGCCGTGCGCCGTGGCCGGGATGCGGCATCGACCCTCCCTCCCGTGCACCCCGCGCAGGCGGGGCGTGACCCCTCCCAGCATACGCCGGGCGCGCGAGCGCGAGCGCCCGGCGGGGCGTCCGCCGTCAGGTGCAGAGATGTTGAGCTCGTGGGGTTCGCATGTTTTTTCCCAAAGGCACAGTCATACCCGTGACGAGGTTCCGAACCCGGGAAGAGGCGGTCGCACCAGCGGCCGGCGCGGTTCGACACCCTCGGGGGGGAAGGCCAATGATGGCGAGCCTCATGTGCGAGGCCTGAGCCGATAGCGGCACGCGACCTTGCAGGGTCGCGTCCCGCAGTCACAGAACTGGGGGCGCCCCGCGGCCTTGCCGCGAGCGGCGCGGGGGATTCCGAGAAAGCAGTCCGATGGCACCCGGCGTGCTCGCACGCCTGCCACCGGGACAGTTCCAGCCTGCGTTGACAGCAACATGGGCACCGCAGCATCGAGAGCGGGGGGGACCGGCAATGACCGGTCCGGTGGCCTCGCTCTCCGGGGAAAGGGGATGACACAGATGACCATCGACTCGCTGCCGGCCGCGATCCCGCGACTCCGGCCGGGCCATCACCGCGCGGACCCCATCGGGGCCGCCCCACGAGGAAGCCACCGATGAGAAGGATCCGACACATGTCCCGCCCACGTCGTGCGGCGCTCGTCGCCGTCCTGGGGCTGGGGGTGGCCGGCGCCGTCCTCAACGGGCCGGCGACCAACCTGTGGTCGAGCCTGACCAAGTCCAGCACCAGCACGGCCACCGCGACGGTGAAGCCGCAGACCTTCCGCTTCCAGTCGGTGCGGGCTGCGGCGCTCGCGGTCACCCCGCCGGCGGCGACCCCGAAGCTCCAGGTGCTCAGTGCCCGGGACAGCATCGCCACCACCGGCAATCCGCCGAAGTCGGGTGACCCGGTGGCCCACTACAAGTGGTTGCTCAACCGCGACACCACCGGCGACCCGACGCAGGGCAAGGACGACGTCCGCTGCCACCCGACGACGGCGACCAACTTCCCCGACGGCAACGGGAACCCCGCGGACACCACCAAGAACGGCCCCTGCCCGTGGCCCTCGATCTACGCGGCGCAGGCGAGCCCGGTGCTCAGCGAGGGTGACGAGACCAACTGGAGCGCCGCGCTGGCGCTCCCCGCCCCCGACGGGCACGGTCACGGACTCGGCCCGGGCAAGTACCTGGTCTCGGTGACCAGCAACGGCTACGAGATCGGTGGAGCCCACTTCGAGATCAAGACGACGACCGGCGGCCAGCAGGGTCCGGGTCTGGTCGCCGTCGGCCTCAACCCCTTCCCGCTGCCGCTGGGCACCGTCGTGGCCCGTGCGTTCTCCGACACGTCGCCGACGCAGGGGATGTGGGCGGAGACCGATCCGCCGCTCGCCGGGTTCCACCCCCAGCTCGTCGACTTCGACGGCGTGGTCTCGGTGGACTACTACGGCAACCCGCTCTGCACCCAGTACGCGAAGGACACGCAGGGCCGGGTCACCGTCGACGCCAAGGGCACGCCGACGCCGATCGCGGGCTCAGGAGGGTGCGTGACCGGGGCGGACGGCATCGTGACCATCCCCAACATGGCCCCCGGCCGCTACGGCGTCAGCATGGTGCCGCCCCAGAGCAAGCAGGGGGGTCAGCCCGCCAAGGACCAGTGGATCCAGACGACCACGCTGGAGGGCAACCACGACTTCGACGTCTGGCTGATGCCGAACGAGACCGGCGTCGACACCGAGCAGGTGGTCGCCGGCGAGCCCCAGCCCTTCGTCGAGTTCGGCTTCGTGCCGCCGACCAACATCCTGACCGGCGCCGCCGGCGGCGAGATCAAGGGCCAGCTGATGGGCTCCAACAACTACGTCCCCGGCATCGCCGGCCTCACCGGGACAGGCGGCAACTCCAACACCTCCGGCATCAAGCTGGACCGGGCCCCGAAGGGCGGTTGGGTCGCGCTCAGCAACCTGAACGCCGGCACCGACGGTCAGCTCGTCTACGCGGGCCCGGCCAACGCCGACGGGACCTTCGACATCAAGAACGTCCCCGACGGCGACTACTCGATGGCGATCTGGGACCAGCCCCAGGACTACCTGTTCGACCAGTTCAACGTGACGGTCGCGCAGGGCCAGTTGGTCGACACCGGTGTGCTGCCGCTGCTCAACTGGTTCACGCGGCTCTCCGGCCACGTCTTCATCGACCTGAACGGCAACGGCCGCCAGGACCCCGGTGAGCCGGGCCTGCCCAAGTTCACGATGCAGAACCTGAACCGCACCAACAACACCTACGAGCAGGGCCAGCAGACCGCCGACACCGACAAGAGCGGCTACTACGAGTTCACCGAGGCGTATCCGCTCGGCCAGTTCAACGTCGCCCAGTTCTTCAACACCCGCTACAAGACGACCGGTGTGACCTACCACGCCTGCAACGACAAGCAGGAGCACACGGTCATCACCCCCGCGGTCGACCTCAGCTACCTGCCCGTCATCGGGCAGTGCGGAGTGCTCGACGTGGGCGTGCAGCCCTACAACCCGTCGAACGGCGGAGAGAACGGCGGCATCGTCGCCACCGTGTTCTACGACTCCATCCGGGTGGCCTCGCCGGCCCGGCAGACGGTCCAGTTCAGCCACATGACCGGCATCCCCGGTCTCCAGATGGACCTCTACGACACCGTCGCCTGCGCCCCCTCCACCGTCAACACCGCCACCTGCAAGCCGGACGGCCATGGCGGCGGGTACGTGGTCAACCCCGACGGCTCGTACAAGCCGGCGACGCCCGCGGCGGCGCAGAGCTACATCACCGAGAACTACGGCCAGCCGACCGGCTGCACGCCGCTCGGTGCCAACGGCCTCGTGGTCGACAACACGGTGCAGGACTCGGTCGGCATCCCCGCAGGGACCTACCAGCCGCGCTGCATCGAGAGCGCCATCACCGGCGTGAGCATGGGCGGCGGCACCGACAACAAGCCGGCCTTCCCCGGCGGCGCGGCACATGGCATCCAGACCGTGGACGGCAACTACGGGCTGGACGCGACCGACACCTCGCTCTGCCCGGGCGGAGTGCTGCCCGCGGATCCCACGCAGTACCGGGCCGGCTGCTTCCAGAACCACACCGGAGACTTCCTGGTCCACGTCAACACCCCCACCGACAACGTCCTCAAGGACACCGGCGGTGGGTACACCCGGCCCCTCTTCACGGTCTCCAAGGAGGAGGACGTGAACATCGCCAGCGGCGACCAGTGGGTGCCGCAGGGCGCGAACGTCAGCACCGTCGCCTGGCCGCCGCAGGCCGACCCGGCGCGGCAGCAGCCGGTGGGGAACTACCCGGAGAACCCGGGCAGCAGCGCCCCCGGCCCCGACACCCAGTGCGCCGGGCCGCTGCACACCGTCCACGTCACCAACCCCGACTTTCTCGCCATCGGTGGCAGCCCCTTCGAGGGCCAGGCGCGCAACACCTGCGACACCAAGCTGATCCGGGTGCAGGCGGGCCAGTCGGTGGCCCCGAACTTCCACGTGCACACCGTGAACGACGTGCCCATCCCGGGCAAGTTCTCCGGCTACATCGTCGATGACGTCAGCACCTCCACGGATCGCAAGAGCATCACCCTCGGCGACGTCCAGGGCATCGCCGGCGTCCCGGTGGGCGTCTACGACTGGGCGGGAAACCTCCAGTACACGACCACCTCCGACTACAACGGCATCTACGAGGCGCTGATGCCCTCGACCCAGGGCACCAACTGCCTCACCCCGTCGGGGGTGTGCCCCAACGTCTACCGCTTCGTCGGCAACGACCCGGGGCAGTTCCCCAGCCCCAACCAGAACTACAACCCGGCGTACCGCACCATCGCGGCGAACTTCCAGTCCTGGCCGGGACAGTTCCTGGCGTCGGACCTGGCGCCGACGAAGGCGGTCACCAACCTGCTCACGCCGGGTGCGGCCTTCAAGAACACCCCGCAGTGCGCCCCGGCGGTCAACGCGCCGCAGATCTTCTCGGTGGACCAGCCGTACCGGACCGGGTCGGCCCCCGTGATCCTGGACATCAAGGGGCAGGGCTTCGGCGCCACCAGGGGCACCGGTAGGGTGACCCTCGACGGCACCACGGTCCTCCCCTTCCTGCCGGTCGTGAACACCTGGTCCGATCGCGAGATCAAGGTCACGGTTCCCGGCACCATCGCGGCGGGCCCGCACCAGCTGGACGTGACCAACAACGCCGGTCTGACGACCGCGCAGGGTCTGACCTATCACGTCCTCAAGGGCACCTACCAGCCGACCATCCTGACGGTCGGCCCGAGCACGGGCCCCAACGTCACCCCCAACCGCAACCTGGTGCCGTCGAACCACCGCTTCACCTCGATCCAGGCGGCCCTGGAGTTCGCGGCGGGCTTCGACTCCGCCAACCTCACCGGCACCCGGACCGGACCGGGGCTCACCACGGCACTGATCGTCGTCTACCCGGCCAACCCGTCGGCGTTCACGCCGATCGGCACCTACTACGAGAACCTCATCATCCACAGCCCGGTGAAGCTCCAGGGAGTGGGCCCGGGCGGCGTCTATGCCGACAACACCGCGGTGCAGGGCACACGGGTCGACGGCGCCTACTTCTGGTCGACCAGCACGCTGCCCGACGCCAACGGCGCGGCGGGGACCAGCGACACCCCGGCGACGTCCAGCGAGCCGTACGCGGTCGCCTGGCTCAACCGGGCGCAGGGCATCCTCGACAGCGGCGCCGGGTCCACCGGCTGGGACGGCAACCGCAGCATCACCGAGGGGCAGGTCGTCTACGTGGTGGCCAAGCAGGGCCAGTACACGTCCGGCTACAAGGCCGCGATGGACGGCTTCTCCGTCACCGGCGGCAACCAGAAGGACTTCCCCGGCAACATCAACGAGTTCTTCGGCAAGGGCGCTCCGGTTCCGGAAGCGGGTGCGGCCGAGGTCGCCGGCACCGTGGTGACACAGGGCGGCGGCTTCCTTCTCAACGCCTACGCGGACAACTTCCAGATCAGCAACGACCTCGTCCAGGGCAACAGCGGGACCTATGGCGGAGCCATCCGCGTCGGCACCCCGCTGGTCAACCAGGGCACCGCGGCCGACGGCGCGGGTCAGACCAACAGCAACGTCGTCATCAGCCACAACCAGATCCTCAGCAACGGCGGGACCAACCTCGCCGGCGCGATCGGCATCTTCTCCGGCAGCAACAGCTACCAGGTCACCAAGAACGTGATCTGCGGCAACTACTCGCTCGAGTACGGCGGCGGCATCAGCCACGTCGGGCTGAGCAGCCCCACGGGCCGGACGGTGACCGGCGCCGTCATCCACAGCAACTCGCAGAACCTCACCTCGGCCACCGGCGCCTTCACCTCGGCCGACATCGGTCGCACGGTGGCGGGCACCGGCATCCCGGCCGGGACGACCATCGTCTCCATCACCTCGGGCACCGTCGCGGTCATGTCGCGCAACGCGACCCAGAACCGCACCGGCCTCAGCGTCGTGCTCGGCGACTTCGCACCCGCCGTGATCGACAACAACAGGATCAAGCTCAACGGTGCCAACGACGAGGGCGGCGGCATCATGATCGCCGGCGAGCTCGTCAGCGGTGGCACCCTCTCGCCTGGAGCGGGCCCGGTGCAGATCCACGACAACTACATCGGGTCGAACATCTCCGACGACGACGGCGGTGGCATCCGGTACCTCATGGCCGGCACCGCGCCGCAGCTGGTGAGGAACAACCAGATCACCAACAACGTGTCCGCCCACGAGGGCGGTGGCATCTCCGTCGACGACGCACCGAACCTCACCATCGACCACAACACCATCGCCCGCAACGTCACCACCGCGACGGCGGTGACGTCCAACGGGGCGCCGGCTCCGGCGGGCATCTCGACGGCCAGGAACAGCGACCTGCTCAGAGCGGCGCTCCCCGGCCACCCGACGTACAGCCCCCCGACCATCACCAACGACATCATCTGGGACAACCGGGCCGGCTCCTGGGCCTCCGGTGGGGTGGCGGGCATCGGGCTTCCCGGCGACACCACGCCGGTCAACGTGTGGGACGTGGGCACCGCCGACGGCGGTCCGCTGCTCCCGGTGAGCGGCACCTACATCGATCCGGCGACCACGCCCACCGAGGGCTACACCCCCGGACCGGGCACCACCCAGAGCACGGCGTCGCCCTTCACGGCGACGGCGACCTGCAGCGACACGGTCACCAGCAACTGCATCTTCGTCACCAACATCGACGTGGTGTCGCTGCGCACGTACTTCCGCTTCCGTCCGTCGGCGATCGTCACGATCAGCCTGCCGGCCAACGCCTTCGGCGACTACCGATCCTCGCGTCCCGAGGGCGCGCACATCCCGGGAGGAGCACCTCAGTGAACCAGCCTCGACGCAACCTGGTGGGGCGGCGGGCATTCCTCAAGGGGGCCGGCATCGCCGCCGCCTCGGCGGCCACGGGCCTCGGCTTCAAGAGGGTGCTCCTGCCCACCACCGGTGTTCCCTACCGCCTCGCGAACTACGGCAACCTGGCGGTGAAGCGGTATCACATCACGGCCACCGACGGCTTCGCCTCGATGCCGCTCGCGGCCAACCCGATCCCGCCGTTCTGGCCCGATCCGGACGCGGCGGACAAGGCTCCGTACACCAAGGTCGGCACCACGGCGACCGGCCTGTGGGTGATGGGCTTCCGCGACGTCACCTCCTACCACAACACCGGCACCTCGGACTTTCCCGACAGCGCCGACCATCACTACGACGGCTCGATCCTGGCGCCCGCCCTCGCGGAGAGCGAGACGAACTCGCCGCTCACCGCCGACATCAGGGACCTCAAGGGGAGGGCGCAGATTGCTGCGCCCCTCCTCTACGCCCGGGTGGGCGATGACCTGCGGCTGCACCTGACCAACCTCGGGCTGCAGCAGCGGCCCGACCTGGTCGACAGCCACACCATCCACTTCCACGGCTTCCCCAACCAGACGGCGTACTTCGACGGCGTCCCCGACGCGTCGCTGGCGGCGCCGATCGGACGCACCCTGGTCTACCAGTACATCCCCGAGGACCCGGGCACGTACATGTACCACTGCCACTTCGAGGACGTGGAGCACGTGCACATGGGCCTCACCGGGGTGGTGTTCATCTACCCGCACATCAGCGCCCGGCCGGGTGAGGCCGCGTACTCGACGGTGCGGAGCGGCACGGCGCCGTTCACGAAGTTCGCCTACGACACCTACAACGGCACCGACAACCCGAGCGGCTTCGACCGGGAGTTCACGTTCATCCTCAGCGAGGCGGACGTGCACGTCCACTACAACGACGCGCACCTGCAGATCAACGACTTCTCCGCCTACTCGCCGACCTTCCGCCTCATCAACGGGAGGGCGTGGCCGGACACCAGGGAGGCCAACATCGACGCCCGCACCGCGAAGTGGGTCGACGGTCTCAACCCCGGGGCCGGGGCGCCGCCACGGCTCCAGTACAACCCGCTCTCCTCGCTGATCCAGGCGAACGCGGGCGAGAAGGTCCTGCTGCGGATCTCGAACCTCGGGTTCGAGGTGCACAGCCTGGTGCTGCCCGGTATCCCCATGCAGATGGTGGGACGGGACGCCAAGCCGCTGTTCAAGGGCCGGCCGGACTACCTGGCCGCCCCGCCCGCTCCGGGATTCCCGACCAACGTCTTCAGCTACGGGGCGGGCGCCCGCGGCGACGCCACGGTGATGACCACCCGCGTCGACATCGGTCCCGGCGAGAGCCGCGACCTCATCTTCACGGCCCCGTCGGTCTCCTCGAAGACCGTCTTCCCCTTCTACGACCGCAACGAGGCCTTCTCCCAGAACAACGCCGGCGACGCCAGTGTCGGCGGGATGCGCACCGAGGTGCACGTGTTCCCCACCGGGAGCCTGGCCCCGCAGCTGCGGCCCAACCACCTTCTCAGCTCGAACGGAGACATGTGACGTGGACACCGAAGTGAACAACACCCACGGAGCGCCGCCGGGCGACGTCGGCCCCGCGCCGGCGCGCCGCCGCGGTCCCGTCCACAGGGCGAGCGCCGGCCTGCGGAGGGTCTGGTGGCTGCTCCCGGCGATCGCCGCGGCGGTCACCGCCGGGGTCCACATCCCGGTGTCCGCCAGCAACCTGGTGCTCGCTCATCCCTCGGAGGGGCTGATCTGCACCGAGGGCGCGACCAAGACGGTGGGGACGACCACTACGCGGAGCTACCTGCTCACCGCGCGTGACGGCTACATCACCACCCCCGACGGCAACAGCATCTACATGTGGTCGTACGCGAACGGCGACCAGGGGTTCCAGTACCCCGGTCCCTTCCTGTGCGCCAACGAGGGCGACCAGGTCTCGGTCACCCTGCGCAACTCGCTGCCCCTGCTCGTCAACCAGGTCACGCACCTGAAGGACGTGCCGGTTCCCACGTCGATCATCTTCACCGGGGTCCCGGGCGTGAAGGTCGACGGTGCGCTTTCCCAGCCGGAGACGGCGACCGGCAGCCTGAGCAAGGCGGCCGCGCCCGGCGGGACGGTGACCTACACGTTCACCGCCGGCCATCCCGGCACCTTCACCTACGAGAGCGGCACCGATCCGCAGCTCCAGGTGCAGATGGGCATGGTCGGCGGCCTGGTGGTGCGGCCGAGCACGGCGTGCACCGCCACCACCCACTGCCGCAACGCCTACGACAACACCTTCAGCCGGTACGACTCCGCGCACGAGTACGTTCACCTGCTCTCCGAGGTGGACCCCGACCTGCACCACTGGGTGGAGATCGGCCACGGCACCTTCGACTGGTCGAAGTACATCGCCCGGTACTACATGATCAACGGCCGGAGCTTCCCGGACACGATCGCCCCCAACGGCGTCTCCAACCTGCCCGGCCAGCCCTACGGCTCGCTGGTCCACGTGCAGCCGAGGAACACCGACTCCGCCAGCGCGGACTTCAACCCTGATCCCTCGCTGGTCCGGTACATCAACGCGGGCCCGGTGGCCTACCCGTTCCATCCCCACAGCAACCACGAGAGCACGGTCGGCGTCGACGGCCACGAGCTGGTCACCGCCACGAACGCCGACGCCTCCATCGAGCGCTTCGACACCAATGTGGCCCCGGGACAGACCGTCGACTCGCTGTTCACCTGGGTCGACGCCCAGAACTGGCAGCCGAACAACGGCACCAGCGACCCGGGCAACCCGGTCCAGGTGCCCGTGCCCTCCCAGCAGGACCGCTTCGAGGGTCCGTACTGGAACGGCACTCCCTACCTCGGTGACCTCAAGCCGGTGGCGACGGGGCTCACCCGCTACAACGAGTGCGGCGAGTTCTACCACGTGGCCCACAGCCACGCCCTCTTCCAGGTCACGAACTTCGGCTTCTCGGGCGGAGGCATGCTGACCATGGTTCGCGTCGACCCGCCGCCGAGCCTCCAGAACAAGAACGGCGTCACCTGCACGGTGCCAGGGAAGTAGTGATGAGAAACAACGTCGTGTTCAACGGGCACCCTCTCGAGGATGCCCCGACCCCGCGGGGCCGGCGGCGACGCCGTCACCCCGGCGGCGGCGCCATGGTCCGTGGCCTCGTCGCGGCGGTGGTGAGCCTCGCCGCCGGCGTCGCGCCGGCGGCGGCGGCCACCGCGCCGCAGTCCCCGGCACCCACCGCGCATCCGACGGCCACGGCCAAGCCGCTGACGCCGCACGTCAAGCTGAAGCCGGTCGCCGGGACCAAGGCCCCGACGGCCAAGTCGCTGCTGTCCCTGCAGGCGGCCACCCCGAAGGTGGCGGTGTCGGCATCACTCGCCGACTCGACCTGCACGCCCGTGCTCACCCTGCCGCCGACCGCGGCGGCGACGCGGACCTGTGACCTCTACGCCCTCACCGGGACGATCGGCGTCGCCGGCATTCCCGCACCGGTGCCGATCTGGGGCTTCTCGCTGAACGCGGTCGGGCCGGCGACCCTGCCCGGGCCGACGCTGGTCTCGTTCGAGAACGAGAGCCTCAAGGTCAACCTGCACAACCAGCTGCCGAGCTCGGCGGGCAGGCTCTCGCTGGAGATCCCGCAGGCAGCGATGTCGACGGCGCCGGACACCACCGGCGTCGCCAACGGCGGCACCGCCACCTACACGTTCACCAACCTCAAGCCGGGCACCTACGTCTACGAGGCGGGCGAGACCGCCAACGGGCCGCGGCAGGTGGCGATGGGGCTCACGGGCATGCTCATCGTCCGCCCCTCGACGTGGACGGCCCTGAACCACACCGCGTACCACGACACCGGCAGCGGCTTCACCGCCGAGTCGCCGGTCGAGCTCAACGAGATCGACACGAGCTTCAACGCCAACCCGGCGGGCAGCGACCTGAAGGACTACACGCCGAACGTCTTCCTCGTCAACGGCCACGCCTTCGACCCCGCGTTCCCGTCGGTGGGCAGCATCCCGGTCAGCAACACCGACCGCCTGCTGCTCCGCTACGCCGACCTGGGCCTCAGGGAGCGCTCGATCAGCATCGCCGACGCGCGCCAGACCGAGTGGGCCTCGGACACCAACCTGCTCCCCAACCAGAACGACCTGGCCGCGCTCTACCTGAACCCGGTCCAGACCGCCGACACCCTCACCGTCGTCGACCCCACGTCGACGATCGGCACGATGATCCCGCTGTACGACCAGGGCCGTCACTTCCAGCCGTCGACCGCCGCCGGCGGCCAGGGCGGGCTCGGCGGCATGATCGCCATGATCACCGTGGTCAACGGCCTGTCCGGCGTGACCGCGGGTCCGGTCACCACGGTGGGCGCGTCCCCGAAGACCAATCCGGGCACCGGCAACCTGAGCGTGAGCGGCACGATCAGCGCGTCGACCCCGCTCCACGCCGGCACCATCAGCAACGCCGAGTGGTTCCTCGACGGCGTCGGCGCCCCCGGCACCGGCACCGCCATCACCGGCCTCCCGGCAGCGTCGCCGGCGGGCTACAGCTTCTCCATCCCGAGCGCCACCCTGCTGGCGGCCCTGGCCGCCCAGGCTCCGGCCGTGCCCATCGACGGCGAGCACGTCATCTGGGTCCACGGAAACGATGCCAACGGCTGGGGCGTCGTTGCAGGTGACAGCTTCGCCGTCAACGTCACCGGCCCGGTCGTCACCCACGTGTCGGTGCACTCCACCCCGAACGGCGGCAACCGTGCCACCGACATCGTCGGCACGCCGAACCCCACCGACATGGCGGTCGTCGGCAGCGCCGTGGTCTCGCTCTCCGACTACGCCATCGGGCAGGCGGAGCTGTGCATCGACGCACCCTGCAGTGCCGCCGGCGGCCCGGGCGACGGCAACGGCACCCAGCTCAACCTGGTGAGCAACGCCGACGGCTCCGGCGCCAACGATCCCGACGCGGCTGTCGTCGGATTCAGCGGCGCGATCGACTCCGCAACCTACCTCGGCTTCGGCCCCGGCACCCACACCTTCTACCTCCATGCGTGCGAGGACGCGGCCAGCTCGACGGCCACGACCTGCACGCGCTGGGGCGACACCCCGACCACCACCGCGACGGCGGACTTCGTCATCGACACCCAGGGTCCGACCGTCACCAACCTCACGGTGACGCCCGATCCGAACAACGGCTTCCAGTCCGGCCCCGGCAACACCGCATACCTCGACAGGGCGCGGGTGGACGCCATCCTCAACGACACCGCGACCGGGAACTCGCTGATCACCCTCGGCGAGGCGTTCATGATCCCGACCCGCAACCTCCAGGGCAACGTCCTCGACTGCACCACCACGGCGCCCAAGCCCACCGACACCGGCAAGGGTGCGGAGATGGTGCCCCTGGGCGGAGCCTGGAACACGTCCGCGACCCAGGCGGCATCCGCCTTCATCCCCCTGCCGGACATCCGCTCCTGCCCCGAGGGCAAGGTGCGGTTCTGGGTCCATGGCCAGGACCAGGCCGGCAACTGGGGCGCCTACGCGACCTATGACCTCACGCTGGACAAGACGGCGCCGAAGATCGATTCGGTGCTCGTCGCGCCCGCGTCGCCGACCACGACCACGCTGACCGTCACCGCGCACGACCCGGTCTCGACCACCGGCGCGGTCGTCTCCACCATCGTTCGCGCCGAGTACTTCCTCGCCCCGTGCACGCCCGGTGCGGATGCCACCACCTGCACGCTGGATCCCGGCCCCGGCAACGGGACCGCGATCCCGGTGCCCACGCCGGCCACCTCGGTGAGCCTCACCAGCACCATCCCGACCCCCGCGCTCGGGGTCAGGCTCTTCATCCGGGTGATGGACGCCGCCGGCAACTGGTCGGCGGTCGATCTCACCCACCCCGTGCACACCTTCTGATCACCAGGCCCCCAGCAATGGCCGCATCCGACGTCGCCGAAACTCACACCCAGTCGAGGGGGGGCCGGAGCCTGCTCCGGCTCCTCCTTTGGGCGGGGCTCTTCGCCCTCGTCCTCGGCGCGGTCCTCGGCGTCCGAACCGCCGTGGCCCGCCACCAGGCGGCGGTCATCCCTGCAGGCGCAGGGGTGACCGCCGTCCCCACCAGCCCCGCCATCGAGCAGCGCTGGGGGGTGCGCTTCACCCACGTCACCATCCTCGCCGACGGCGGAGTGGTCGAGCTGCGCTACCTCGCACTCGACCCCGCCACGGCGGGCCGGCTCCACTCGGGCAGCCTCGCCAACCTCCCCGTCCTCGTCGCCGAGGACTCCGGGAAGGTGGTGAGGAGCAGCTCCCAGATGTTCCGCGCCCACACCGCCCACGCGGGCGACGACGTGCAGGGACGCAGCTACAGCGTCGTCTACGGCAACGCGGGCGCCGCCCTCCACGCCGGCGGAAGGGTGAGCGTCGTCCTCGCCGACGGCCTCCACCTCGACCACGTCCCGGTCTCGTAGCCATGCGGATCGTCCGCCGCGGCCTGCGGCTGCGAGCCCTGCTCGCCCTGCTCATCGCCCTCGCCGGCGCGCTGGCCTCCCAGCTCCCGGTGTCGGCGCGGACCAGCCTCCTGGCCAGCGACCCGCCCAACGGGGCGGCCCTGAGCCGGTCACCGTCGCGTGTGAGCCTCGACTTCGACCGGGACGTGTCCGCGGCGCTCGCCGCGGTGCGCCTCGTCGACGCCGAGGGCCGCGCCCACCCGCTCGACGGCGTCTCCGTCGACCCCGCCCGCCCCACCCGCCTGGTGGTGGCGCTGCCCGGCCTGCCTCGCGACACCTACCGGCTCGGCGTGCGTCTCCGCGATCGCGTCGATCTCGAGGTGACGGAGATGTCGGCGGTCTTCGCGGTCGCCTCGACGCCCACCCTCGCCACCGCGCCCGCTTCCTACCACGGCGGCGCACCCGCCGGCGTGGTGCTTGCCTGGCTCGGCCTCCTCGGCCTGTCCGTGGTGACCGGCGCGCTCGTCCTCGTCCTCGCGGTGGTGCCGGCGGCGCTGTCCGGCGGCCGGGCGCACACCGTGGTCCGGTGCCGGCTCTGCGCCGCCGCCGTCGGCGGCGCCGCGGTCGCGCTCGCCGCCCAGCCGCTGGGTCTCGCCGCCCATGCGCTCGACCTGGGCGGTGGGGCGGCGGGGCTTCGCACCCTGCTGGGGGACGGCGCCTACGCGACCCGGTGGATCGCCACGACGGCGATGCTCGCCGCGCTCCCGGCCCCGCTCCTGGTGCTCTGGCGGAGAGCGCGCCGGGGCCAGGCACCGTGGCCGCCCGCGCTCCTGCCCCTCCCGGCGGTCGAGGCCCTGGCGGTGGCGCTGACCGTCGCCGCCACGATCGGGGTGGCGACCGGTGCCGTCACCGGCGGCGACGCCTCGCCCGGCCTCGCCGGCTCCGCGCTGAGGAGCGCGCAGCTGCTCGCCACCGGCGTGGGCGTGGGCGGGATCATCGGGCTGGGAGTCGCGCTCGGCGCGGTGCGGGCCGGGTCCACGGGGACCCCGCACCGCCGGGTGCGGTCCCTGATCGCCGGGTTCGCACCCTGGTTCGCGGGCGCCACCGTCGTGCTCGTCGTGAGCGGCCTGCTGCTCGCCGGCGCCCAGCCGCCGGCGGTCGCCGCGGCACCGGCGCGGATGACGACGGTCGCCGCGGACGGGCTGGACATCAGCTTCTCGCTCAGTCCCAACCGGCCGGGTCGCAACCTCGTCACCGTCGACGTGCTGAGCGTGGAGCATCCGGCCCTCGCTCCGGTGCGCGGGGTCACGCTGCGGCTGCTGCGCCCCGGCGACAGCACGCCCCGGCAGATCGTCGCGGCTCCCACCCTCCACCCCGACGTCTTCGACGGCGGCGCCATCGAGCTGCGCGACCCAGGCGACCTCGAGGTCGGCGTGGTCGTGAGCCGCGCCGGCGTGCCCGCGCTGCGCGCCGACCTCACCTGGACGGTCGGCGCCGGCCGCCCGCCGGCGCAGCCGCCCGCGGTCTCCGGCCGGCAGCTCGCGCCCGTCACCACCACCGCCGCCCTTCTGATCGTGGCCGGGACCGGCGCGATTCTCCACCTGCTCGGCCGCCGGCGGCGGGCTGCGGAGGAGAGGGCGTCTCGACCCGGCCGCCGCGCCGCGGGCGGCACCACCACACCGAGGGATTCGAGATGAGACGCCCTGTCCGCGCGCGCCGCTGTGCGGCGTTGCTCGCCGCCGCCGGCGCCGTCCTGGTGACCGCGTCGACGGCGGTCACCATCGGCGGGCCGCTGACCGTGGCCGCGCTCTCGGCGGGAACCTGCGTGCCGGCGCCCACACCGTCGGCCCCGAGCCCGGCCGCGCCCACACCCTCGCCGGCCCCGTCTCCGGCGGTGTCCGCGTCGCCGGTGCCCACCGCCCCCACGGTGCCCACGCCGTCGCCGGCGGCCACGCCCATCCCGTCTCCCACCCCGTCTCCGGCGGCGACGCCGGCGCCGGTGACGCCCGACCCGTCCCCATCGGCGACGCCGGCCCCATCACCGCCGCCGGCCACCCCCTCGCCGTCCCCCGCGCCGACGCCGGACCCGTGCCCGAGCCCGGCCGTGACGCCGGCGCCCCCCGCTCCACCTGCGCCCGCGCCCGCCGCCGCCGGC
>JAQBPH010000269.1:0-4475 GCA_028287625.1 Chloroflexota bacterium
CCCCCGCGAATCTCTACCGGCGGCAGAACTGCCGGGCATCTCCACCGGCGGCAGAACGATGCTCAACCGGCGGCAGAGCGGCCCCCGCGAATCTCCACCGGCGGCAGAATCGCCGCGCATCCCCACCCGGCGGCAGAACTGCCACGCAGCTCCACCCCGCGGACCGCCCGGTGGCGGGCCCGGGGCTACCGCGCCGCGCCGATGAACTCGAGGATCAGCCGGTTGACCTCGGCGGGGCGCTCCAGGTGCATGAAGTGGCCGCAGCCCTCGAGCACCTCGACCCGGCACTCCGCGGTGCAGTAGGCGGCGCCCTCGTGGAAGTGCTCGGGGATGAACAGGCCGTCGTCGGCACCGGCGACGAAGAGCACCGGGGTCCCCAGGGTGCCGGCGGTGACGCCCAGCTGGGCGTCGTCGAGATCGTCGGACTGGGTGGTGGCGTTCACGGTGTTGCGGTAGTAGCCGATCGCCGCCTGGAAGACCTCGGGCCGCGAGAGCATGGCGCGGATCTGGGCCATGTCGTCGGGGTCGATCCGCAGGCCCGGCGACCAGTCGCGCCAGAGGTTCTCGACCGCGGCGCAGCCGTCGGCGCTGATCGACATCTCGTAGAGGCCGGGCAGCTGGAAGTACCACATGTACCAGGAGCGCTTCATCTGGCCCCAGTCGGTGATCAGCTTCTGGAACGCCAGCGCGTTCTGGGGGATGGCGAGGCACACCAGCCGTGCCATTCGCTCAGGCTCGAGCATGCCCGCACCGCAGGCGGCCACCGATCCCCAGTCATGCCCGATGATCACCGAGCGCTCGTCGCCGCCGAGGGCGTCGAGCAGCGCCAGCGCGTCGAGCGACAGGGTGGCGGACTGGTACTGGCCGTCCGGGGCGACGCCGGTGGGGTGGTAGCCGCGCATCCACGGCGCCACCGCGTGCCAGCCCGCCGCGGCGAGCTCGGGGAGCAGGTGGCGGTAGGTGAGGGCGTGGTCGGGGAAGCCGTGCAGGCAGAGGGCGAGCGGCCCGTCCTGCGGCCCCGCCTCGAGACAGGCGAAGTCGATCCCGTTGGCCGGGACGCGGCGGAACTCGGTGCTCGGCGTCGCCATGCCGGTCACCTCCTCGAGCGTGGCGTCGAGCGGTTGCGGGCCGGGGTGCTGCGGGGCTCCGGGTCCGCGCCGGGCCCGACGTGCCTCGGGGGAATCGGCGCGGGGCTGTAGAAGCGGCCGGTCATCCGCCGGCGCGCCAGGAACGGGTACAGCGCCGCCCCGGCGACGGCGCCGGCGCCGACCTTGACCGGGACCAGCACCGCCGCGACCGCGGTCGGCGAGGCGTGGCTGAACGGGCCATGGGTGAAGGCCACGCTGCAGGCGGCGAAGCCGAGGTACATGCCCACGAGGACGCAGCCGGCGAAGACCTGCGACTGCAGGAAGCTGGGCCGGCGATTGTGGATGCGGTACTGCACCACCAGGTAGCCGAGGCCGTAGCCCATGGCCACGGTGATGGGCTCAGGAAGGGTGAGGAAGTGGAGGAGCACCCTGGGCATCTGCCGGCCACCGGAGGTGAGCAGGGTGAGCAGCACGCAGGCGGGCACGTAGGCCGCGGTGCCGTGGAGCACCAGGTCCCAGCGAAGCTGCGCCGCCGTGGGCGCGCTCGGCGGCGCGGGCTCGGACGCCTCAGCCATCGTGCCCGGCCGTCCATGCCGGGGGCGGCGGCCCCTCGCGGAGGCCCTCAGACGCCACCGCCGGTCCCGCGTGAGCCGCCATCGCCCGATCTCCCCCTGGTGGTGGCGCGCCCTCCGTCCTCTCCCTCCCGACGGGACGAACCGGCAGCGGGTCCGGAGTCTGGCACCCCCGAGACCCGCCCAACAATCGCGGACAGGGGGGAGGGGGCCCCTTCTCCGGGACGGAGACCGTGGAAAAGGGAGAGGCGGCGCGGCAACCGGGCGGCGAGTCCCGAAGACGTGCAATCCTGTACCGGTGGTGCCGGTCGCGAGGCCCCGAGCGCGGAACGGAGGAGTGAGCAGGGTGAGGATCGACACCCACCTCGGCGACCTGTCCGGGGCCGCCGAGCGTGCCGTCGCGCTGGAGCAGGCGGGCTTCGACGGGCTGATGAGCGTGGAGACCCAGCACGACCCCTTCCTCCCCCTGGTCGTCGCCGCCGAGCACACCCGGCGCGTCGACCTCATCACGGGGATCGCCGTCGCCTTCGCGCGCAACCCGATGACCCTGGCCAACGTCGGCCACGACCTGCAGGAGTACTCGAAGGGGCGCTTCATCCTCGGCCTCGGGTCGCAGATCCGGCCCCACATCGAGAAGCGCTTCAGCATGACCTGGTCGCACCCGGCCCCGCGGATGCGCGAGCTGATCAGCGCCGTGCGGGCGATCTGGGAGGCGTGGGACACGGGGTCGAAGCTCGACTTCCGGGGCGACTTCTACACCCACACCCTGATGACGCCGTTCTTCAACCCCGGCCCCAACCCCCATGGCAACCCCCGCATCTTCGTGGCCGCGGTCGGCGCGGCGATGACCGAGGCGGCCGCCGAGGTGGCCGATGGCATCATCCTCCATGCCTTCACCAACGAGCGCTATCTCCGCGAGGTCACCCTCCCCGCCGTCGAGCGCGGGCTGGCCCGGTCCGGCCGTCGCCGCGAGGACTTCGAGCTCTCCCTCCCCTGCTTCGTGATCAGCGGTGAGGAGCAGGCCGACGTCGACGCGCTGCGCTCGGCGGTGCGCGCGCAGATCGCCTTCTACGGCTCCACCCCCGCCTATCGCCCCGCCCTCGAGGTGCACGGCTGGGGGGACCTGCAGGGAGAGCTCAACACCCTCTCCAAGCAGGGACGCTGGGCGGAGATGGCCGAGCTGGTCGACGGCTCGGTGCTCGACGCCTTCGCCGTCCAGGGCGCCCCCGACGACATTCCCGAGCGCCTGTTGGCCCGCTTCGGGGACATCGTCGACCGACTCAGCTTCTACGCGTTCCCCAGCGGCGGTGCCGGCGGCTGGGCACGTATCGTCGACGGGCTGCGCCGCGGCACCGTGCGCAGCGGGACGTGAGGAGGACCTGGACGATGCCTCGTTTCCGTCGCGCTGCGGCCGTCGCCGTTGCCGGGCTGGCGGCGCTGACCACCCTGTCGGTGGGGCCGGCGCGCGCCACCGTGGCCGCCCCCGCCGCCGCCCCGGTCGTCAGCCACATGGTCACCTTCCAGGTCACGAACTCGAACAGCTCGGCGGTCCCCTGCCAGAGCGACGCGGCCTCCTACTCCATCCACGGCCGGCTGGTGGGCCCGGCGAGCGAGTTCAGCCCGCTCAGCCCCAGCCGCGCGGTGGTGCTCGACCTGCACGGGCTCGGCTACGGCCAGTTCTTCTGGGACTTCGAGATCGTTCCCGGCTACGACTGGTCCGATGCGATGGCCTCGCAGGGGGTGGCCTCGCTGATCGTCGACCGGCTCGGCTACGGGGTGAGCAGCCATCCCCCGGGGATGCAGAGCTGCATCGGCGCACAGGCCGACATCGCCCACCAGGTCGTCCAGGCACTCCACAGCGGCGGCTACACCATGGACGCCGCGCCGGGGCTGAGCTTCGTGCGCGTGGGGCTGGCCGGCCACTCGGCGGGCGGGGCCATCGCCCAGGCCGAGGCCTACTCGTTCCACGACGTCGACGCACTGATGATCCTCTCCTGGGCCGACCTCGGCGCCTCCCCGAAGGTCCTCTCCGACCTCGCCCAGGCCGGCGCCGTCTGCGTGAGCGGCGGCAACCCTCCCGGCTACGCCCCCCTCGGCCAGAGCAAGGAGGAGTTCCAGGCGCTGATGTTCCACGACGCCGACCCGTCGGTCGAGGGTGAGGCCACCCGGCTGCGCAAGGTCGACCCCTGCGGTGACGACAGCTCCCTCCCCGCCGCCATCACCACCGACTCCCAGAAGGTGGCGTCGATCAAGGTGCCGGTGCTGCTGGCCATCGGCGCCAACGACGCGATCTTCCCGCCGCCCGCGCTGGACCGGCAGAGGGGCCTGTTCACCGGGAGCAGCGACGTCACCGCGATCAGCGTCCAGGACACCGGCCATGCGCTGAGCCTGGAGCGCTCCGCCCCGCACACCCGCGACGCCATCGCGGCCTGGCTCTGCAAGCGCAGCTTCTGCTGACTCGGGGGCTGCGCGGACTGATTGCCGCCGGGGTGGATGCTCGGCTGTTCTGCCTCCGGTGGGGATGCTCGGCCGATCTGGCCGCCGGTTGAGATGCCCGGCAGTTCTGCCGCCGGTGGGGATGCTCGGCCGATCTACCACGGGTGGAGTGGCTCGGCCGATCTGCCACCGGTGCGAGTGCTGCGGCCGTTCTGCCGCCGGTGGTGATGCCCGGCAGTTCTGCCGCCGGTCGAGATTCGCGGGGGGCCGCTCTGCCGCCGGTTATTACCGGGGGGAGGCTCCGCCTCCCCCCGCTCATGCCAAAGACATCGTGCGCTGGCGCGCCCGATGCCGTGGCATACCCCCCTCCGCGGCCGGA
>JAQBPH010000235.1:0-4171 GCA_028287625.1 Chloroflexota bacterium
GGTCGCAAGTCAGCGATGGCCCCTGGCGGGGCCACCCTCACGCGATGAAAATGCGCCAAGCGCTTCGCGCGGGCCTATTTTCGTATCAGACATCGTGCGCTGGCGCGCCCGATGCCGGCTCCCGCCCCCCCTCGCCGGCACTCGCCGGCGGCGCTCGCTTCGCGATCGCTATTTGCGCAGCCACCGGCCGAGGTACCACATTGAGGAACGCGCAGCGTTCCTCTTGGGAGACCGCACGATCCGCGGAGAGGGCGGCGCAGCGAGGCGCCCACGGGTCACGCGTGATGCCCATGCGGGGCGTCAAGCCCCACCCGTGAAGCCGCTCGGCGGGTCCGTTGTGAGCAACGCGCAGCGTTGCTCGTGGTGCCTCGGCCGGCGGACCCTTCACGACAAGCGCGCGAAGCGCGCGTCGGCCGGGAGTCCGGCCGCGGAGGGGGGTATGCCACGGCATCGGGCGCGCCAGCGCACGATGTCTTTGCCCTGAGCGGGGATGCTCCTATGTCAAGCGGCCAGCGAGGGATGTGTCGTGGAGCCGGATTCGTCGATTCGCAGACGCCTAAAGACCTCGTCAGACAACCGGCGGCGGAGCGCGCGGATCGCCGCCTTCTTGGTCTCTCCGGCAGCCACGCGGCGTTCGTAGTACTCGCGCCCGCGGCCGCCGTCCCGCAGCTGCGTGATGGCGATCCGGTGCAGCGCCGCGTTCAGCTGGCGGTTGCCGCCCCGGTTCAGCCGATGACGCTCACGGTTCCCCGACCACACCGGGATCGGAGCCGTGCCGGTGTGCATCGCGTACGCCGAGCGCGACCGGAAGCGGCTGATCCCCGCCGTCTCTCCGACGATCTTCGCCGCGCTCAGCGCACCGCAGCCGCTCAACTGGAGCAGCGTGGGGGCCGCCACCCTGGTCAGGCCGGCGATCTCCCGCTCCAACTCCTTGATGCGGGCGTTCAGCTCACGACACCGCGCCACCAGCTCTCGCGCGATCCGTCCCACCAGGGTCGGCGACGACGCCAGCTGAACCTCCAACGCGTCCAGGACGCACTTGCGATCGAGGCTGCGGGGCCCCGGCTCCTGCCCCGGCTCGAGCTCGTGCAGGTGCCAGCGCAGACGATTCTGGTGGCGCGTCCGCTCCGCGACCAGGTCCTCCCGATGGTCCACGAGCAGGCGGAGATCCCGTGCTGTGCCTTCCAGCTGAGCCACCGGGAGATTCGGCTCGCGCAAGGCCGCGCGAGCCACCGCAAGGGCGTCGATGGGATCCGACTTCCCCCGGGTGCGTGCACTCCGGCGGCTCCCCGCGGTCAGCTTGGGCGCCACCCGCACCACACGCTCGCCTGCGCGCAGGAGGTCGGCCTCGAGGCGTCGGGAGACCTGCCGGCAGTCCTCCAGCGCCCAGGTCCGCTGATCCCACCGGCGGGCCCAACCCAGCGCCTTGGCGTGTCCTTCCGCGGTGGCCTTGACCGTGCACCCGGCCAGCTCTCGACCCACCGCGTCGGTGGCCACCAGGGTGTGCGTGCGCTTGTGCAGGTCGGCGCCGATGGTCACCATGAGCCTGTTCCTCCTCGCCAGGTTGGACAAGAGGACCGGTCGGCGGACACACCTGAGTTGGGGCGATGCCACGCTCCTATCAAGTCACGCCGGCCGGTCTGTTCATGTCCGGCAGCAGGCACATCCCCGTTGAAGCCACGCCTCAGCAGGCTGGGCAGGAGGCGGAAGAGCCCCACCTGCCGGACGCCGCGTATCTTGAACACTCAGGGAGGCGGAGCCTCCCCCCGGTAAGAACCGGCGGCAGAGCGGCCCCCCGCGAATCTCGACCGGCGGCAGAACTGCCGCGAACCTCACACCGGCGGCAGAACTGCCGCGCATCTCAACCGGCGGCAGAACTGCCGCGCATCTCACACCGGCGGCAGAACTGCCGCGCATCCCCACCGGCGGCAGAACGGCCGGGCATCTCCACCGGCGGCGGAACTGTCGTGCCCCCTCCGACGGCAAACTCTCGGGTTGGCCCCGCCATGACACCCATACTGCAATAGCCATCATTTACGATGGTCTTGGTAGCGTGGCGCGATTGCCATTACTTCGAATACCATCATTTACGATGGATAATGCAGATAAGAGGCGCGCCCCGACGCTGCAGCGACTCGCGGAGCTCGCCCAGGACCAGTGGGGCCTCATCACCCGCCGACAGGCGGAGCAGGCGGGCGTCTCCCGGGCCACACTCGACCGCCTGGCAGCCTCAGGTGCGGTCCTGGATCGGGTCGCCCACGGCGTGTACCGTCTTGCAGGGACTCCGATGCCGGATCACGTCGACTTGCGTGCCGCGTGGTTGCAGCTCGCCCCCGACATCCCTGCGTGGAGGCGAACTCCCGAGCAGGGGGTTGTGTCCCACCGGTCGGCCGCCGCGCTGTACGGCCTCGGGCATCTCCCCGCGGATCGCCATGAGTTCACGGTTCCGGCCAGGCGGCAGACCCGGCGCCTCGATGTCCGCATCCACCAGCGGAGGCTGACCCCCCAGGAGTGCGTCGACCTTCGCGGCCTGCCGGTCACCCGTCCCTCACGGGTTGCCTCCGATCTTCTCTACGACCGGGAGGACCCGGAGGCGGTTGCCCACGTCGTCGCCGATGCCATCCGAGGTGCCGATGACGATCCGGGCACCATCGCCGGCGCCCTGGCACCTCACGCCGGTCAGTTCGGACTGCGTCGCGGTGACGGCCTGGCCCTTCTCGGCTGGCTCCTCGGTCTGGTCGGCGACCGGGACACCTCGCGGTGGATGGAGGAGGCACGCCGATGAGCGATCAGCGTGCGTACGGGAGTCCCGCGGCGTTCCGTCGTGCTCTGACCGACAAACTGAGAGACAAGGCGAGGTCAGGTCGGTGGACCCTGCCACAGCTCCAGCGACAGATCGCCTATGACCGGCTCCTCCAGCGCCTGTACACCGTCGATCAGGGCTGGGTCGTCAAGGGCGCGGTCGCCCTTCTGACCCGTGACCTCGGAGTGCGAGCGACTGTTGATATCGACATCTACCGAGAGGTGGAGCGCGAGGTCGCGGAGGCCGATCTCCGCGACGCCGCGGCACAGGACATCGGGGACTGGTTCCGCTTCCAGGTCGGCGCGGGTCGCCCCATCGGCAACGGTGCCAGGGGAGTGCGTCTCCCGGTGACAGCATCCATCGGGCCAGCGGTGTGGGCCGAGTGTCATGTCGATCTCGTCGGATCGGACGGGCGCATGACCGGCGAGCCCGACGACGTGCCGCCGCTGGCAGGGGTCGTGATGCCGGACGTTGAGCAGCACGGCTATCGCGCGTACCCCCTGGTCGACCATATCGCCGACAAGTTCGCGGCGATCCTGCAGCGCTATGGCGATCTGCAGATGCCGTCAACGCGTTTCAAGGATCTCGTGGACCTCGTCGCCATCGTCACCGAGGCGTCGGTCGAGGCCGATGCAGTGAAGGTGGCGCTCACGTCAGAGGCCGACCGCCGCGGCATCATGCTGCCAGAGACCTTTGACGTCCCAGACCGCCGGCTCTGGGAACTCGGCTACGCGGCGGAGGCGAGGCGCTCCCTCCTTCCCGCCGCCCACTCTCTGGCAGAGGCCCTCGCCGCCGTGGGCGCGTTCGTCGACCCCCTGCTGGACGGCACCGCCTCCGGGTTGTGGGACCCTGGCACCCATCGGTGGGCGCCCTCGGCCTGATCAACGTCGACGGTGCGGTCCGGGACAAGGCCGCGCCTTCATGGCACACTCGTCGCCATCTTGGTTCAGGTCACGGGTCGCCCGTCCAGTGTTGACCACCGTCGACGCGTGAAAGCTCCGAACAGCGGTGAAGAGGGCGCCATCCAGAGCGGGCAGGAGCTCGTGTCGCCGTTGACCGAGGACGACCGCCGGCGATTGGTGGACGACCGGAGGACGTGGCTGGCGAAGAACCTCGAGACCCTGGCCTCTCGCCCGTGACCTGCGGCGGTGCGGCCCGGGCGTCGCGCGGTGCGACGCCCGGACGCTCCGGTCAGATCGAGCCGGTGGGAGCCTCCTCGGCGGCGTACCCGTCGGAGGACGACAGGCCGCGGTACTCACCGTCGATGTCTCCGTCCAGCTCCGCCTCCATTTCCGCGAGGTCGTCGTACTCGTAGAGGCGGACGGCCTCCTCGCGCAGCTTGGTGTAGTAGTCGAGGCCGGTGCCGGC
>JAQBPH010000247.1:0-14272 GCA_028287625.1 Chloroflexota bacterium
CCGTGGTCACACCGGTTCCGACACCCGCTCCCACCCCCACGCCATGCACCGGCGTGTCCATCGGCGGCCAGTGCATCGTCCTCCCCGTGACCACGACCACGACGACCACTTCGGCCGGCACGCCGACGACGCCGGCGACCGGCGGTACGACGACGACCGCCACGGCGGGCGCTGTGCTCGGAGTGTCGACGATCAGAGGCGGACTCTCGGTGCCCAGCACCGGCGAGGCGGGGACGCGGGACACCGTGCTGCTGGGGGCCCTTCTCGTGGCCAGCGCCATGACGGCGGGAGCGGCATGTCTGTGGATGGCTCGTACCCGACGCCGGGGCACTGAGTAGCGGCATCAGGACCGCCGCCGGGACGGGATGACCCCACGGCTGTCCGCGGCACGCTCGGCGGGAGGCCGGATCACGTGATCCGGCCTCTCCGCTCGAGTTGCGGAGCGGATGACGGGATCAGCGCATCCTCCTCTCGTTCACGGCACCCGCGAGCCTAGCGGAGCAGCCGCTGGTACGCGTCCCAGTCCCATGTGCCGGGACAGTGGGCGCGGTTCACCGAGTCGATCTGGAAGTGGCCGATGACGATCTCCGCCAGCTCCCCCGCGTCGCGGTGCGCGACCAGGCGATCGCCGGCCAGTCCCCGCCGTGGCAGCTCCGTCAGCAGCCAGCGCACCAGCGCCACGCTGGACCGCAGCTGCGCCGCGGTGAGCGGGTCGGAGTTGTCGGCGGACTGCTTGGCGTGCTCGATGCTCACGGTGTAGCGGTTCGGGTTGGTCGACCCGAGCTCGGCGATCCGCGGCCAGCTGGGGTGGTCGGGGATGCCGTTGCCCCACGCCGAGTCCCGCAGGCGCACCAGCTGGAAGACGGTGCCGTCCTGCCCGATCACGAAGTGGGTGCTCGCCTCGGTCGCCGGGTCGCTGAGGAAGGCCGCGACCCCCGGCCCGTCGCCGCCCGCGGTGCCGTGGAGGACGATGCCCTCGACGCCGCAGCCGGCCCGCCCCGGCCAGAGGTTGGGGCTGGGATGCCAGATCGCCCCGGGGCGTTCGGCGCTCCCGCTCACGCTCCGCTCAGCAGCCGGGGATGCTGCCCACCCCTCGCGGGATGACGCAGGTGACCACCCCGTGCTGGTCGGTCGGCACCAGCGCGCCGCCCAGCTGCCAGAAGCCGTAGGCGATGCCCGCCGCGGCCCAGAGCACCACGCAGGCGACGAGCCGGACGAGCAGCACCTGGCTCACCGCGGCCCCGGCTCCGGGGGTGATCACCGCCGTCATCGGCCTCGCCGAGGACACCCGCAGCGGTGGGGCCGGTGGAGGCGGCGGCAATACGGCGACCACCACCCGGGGCCGGAAGTTCGCCCGGTGGTGATCGAGAACCAGGTCGGCGACCGGGCTGCGGCCGCCGAGAGCGATCGTGGTCGACACCCCGCCCTTGTGTGGGTCACCGATGTGGACGACGTCGAGGTGGTGCGGTGATCCGGGCTCATTGTAGCGCCGCGCGCGGTGGTGCGAACATCGGTACGGGCACGCGCGCCCACGCCTCCCCGTCCCGGAACTCGCCACAGCCGTGTGGTGACTTCAACCGTCTACGATTGCGTGCAGCGACGCAGCGACGGTGAAGAGTGAGAGACGGGCTGTGAGGGCCCCACCCGGGCGGGTCGAGGGCGTCGCGCGAGGAAGATGGATCAGGCCGATCCCGGAGGAAGCACATCGTGGACCTGCGTCGCCTCATGCCCGTCACCCTGGTGACCCTGGCGCTGGGAGTCTCCTTCTCCCCGATCGTGTCGGCACAGCGCGCCGATCAGCTCCCCGGACGGCCGGCGCTGCCCGCGCTCACCGCCGCGAGCCACGGCTCGAGCGCCGCGCCGGCGGCGGCCGCCTCGCAGTACATGCCGGTGCGCACCATGGGCAGCGCGAAGAACGAGTCGAGCGACCCCCTCCGGCAGAAGTTCACCTTCCCCCTCTACTCCATGGTCGACGGGTCCCTGGTGGGCAACGCCACCGACGACCTCGCCTGCTCGCAGACGGTGCCGCCGCCCTGTGCCGTGTTCGACGCCATCACCACCTTTCGCTTCACCCAGGGCATGTTCCCGCTGGGCACCATCGTCAACCACGCCCAGGTGAGCGTCGCCCCCGACGCGCAGCGGCCGGGGTTCATCATCAACGGGTCGCGCGCCACCGGGACCACCATCCAGAGCGCCACCGGCGCGTACGCGGGACGCACCGGCACCGTCATCCTCAGCGGCGCCAACGACGCGAAGAGCTTCCCCAACGAGCTCACCCAGGACGACTTCTGGCTGATCGCCCTGCAGTAGGCGCGCGCGGGCCGGGTCCCTGCCGCGCGGGGACCCGGCGTCCCTCGAGTGGACGGGTACGGCGTCCGAAACGTCCAAGACACCGCCGTGAGACGCGGGCTACCGTGGCGAGCATGAAGCTGCGTCCTGCCCTGCTCGAGTTGGTGGTGTCCGACATGGCCGCCACCCTTGCCTTCTATCGCCGCTTGGGGCTGGAAATCCCGCCTGAGGCCGACGAACAGCCGCACGTGGACGTCGAGCTCGGTGGCGGGATGCGCCTTGCCTGGGACACCGAGGAGACGATCCGGTCCTTCGACCCGGGGTGGTCCCCGCCGACGGGGGGTGGCCACCGGGTCTGCCTCGCCTTCGCCTGTGAGAGCCCGGCAGACGTCGACGCTGCCTGGGCCGAACTGACCGGCGCCGGATACGAGGGCCACCTGGCGCCGTGGGATGCCTTCTGGGGCATGCGCTACGCCGTCGTCCACGACCCCGACGGCACACCCGTCGATCTGTTCGCCGCGTTACCTGCTGCCCAGCTCCAGCAATAGTCCCGTCGGCGTCGTCCCGGCGAGAGCACGCATCTCTCGCGACAGGTGCGCCTGGTCGGCATACCCGCACCCGGCCGCGACCTGCGCCAGCGGCACGCCGGTCAGGGACTCGTCGACAGCTCGGCACAGCCGCAGCACCCGGGCCAGCCGCAGCGGCCCGTAGCCGAAGATGGGCAGGCACCGCCGGTGCAGGTGTCGAGCGCTGAGCCCCAGTCGTTCGGCGATGACTGCGACCGAGGTCCCGGCTGCCGCCATCGTGAGGACCCGCGGTCCAACCGGGTCCACCTCACGGGAGGCGGCGCGCTCGACCGCCCACGCCTCCAATGTCGGCACCGGGTCCTCCGCGACCCGCTCGGCCAGCCGCCGCGCTTCGGCAGATGGCCACAACTCCTGGAGGTCCGGGGTCTGGTCGCGCACCGTGTCGGCCGGCACCTCCAGCAGCGCAGGTCCGGTCCCGCCCGAGAAGCGGAGCGCGACGTACGACACACCCGCGCGGCTCTGGTGCTGCCGGGCCGTTGCGTCTGGCCCGGCGACGAACAGTCGGCGGCCGTCCCACAACAGGTCCATGCAGCCGTCGGGCAGGATCCGTGTCAGCTCCGGCGCCGGCCCGACCGTGCGCTGCCAGAGGACGGCGCCGGGCACGATCGTCGGGCGCTCTCGGTAGCTCATCCGCTGATCATGAGGGCTCTCGGTGGAACAACCCTGCCAAGGTATCTCCGGTCCTGGACTCACCCACGGCTCATCACCGGAAACAGTATTGGGCCGAAGGCCCTCAGCGTCCGGGGTCGGCCCCCCGGTTCCGCACCCAGCGGCAGAGGCGGTCGAGCTCGGCCGCCGCATCGACCGCCCAGATCCGGCAGGCGGCGTTCATCGCCACCGGGTCGGGGAGGACCTCGTCCCCGGGGATCATCCGCGGCAGCCGGAGCCACCAGGCACCGTCGAAGACGAGGATGCCGTACTCGGCGAGGTGCTCGTCGTACTCGGCGACGGCGTCGCCGAGGCTCTCCCGCCACAGCCCGGTCCAGGTGCAGGCGCAGCGCACCCTCCAGCCGCGCACCGGCTGGTCATCGCGAGTCATGTCCACCTCGGCGTAGTGCTTCGCGTCCACGGCGCCACGATGGGATGACCGCGGGGTCACCGCTCGCCCGGCGACCGAGCTGTGACCGGCTCTCCACGCCCTCTCGACGGCGGCGACGGCCTGCGCAACCGGCTCGCGGCGGCCGGCTGCTCGGCACCCCGGCGCCTCGAGCGCCTGTCACGGCGCACGAGGACTCGAGAAACAGGGAGCCGGTCCCGCGGGGACCGGCTCCCGAGAGCTCCCGACCGAGACGGTCAGCCGGGCGCGCCCGTCGGAAGGACGGCGCGCTTGAAGGTCGCGTTGACCACGTCGGCGAACGAGGTGTAGAAGGCGGCGCAGGCGGTGAGGATGCCGAGGAAGCCGCCGATGTGGGTCCAGTCCACGCTGTTGTTCCACTTGCCGATGGCCAGTGCGAAGAACGTCAGCGTGAGCAGGAGGAACACCACCTGGACCGCCCTGGCGCCGGCCAGCGAGGCGATCAGCATGTAGGCGGTGAACACGCCCCACATGAACAGGTAGAGGCCGAGGATGGTGTTGAGGTGAGCCAGCGTCTCGGCGGCGACCTGTGCCGAGGTTGCTCCGGGTCCCAGCGCCTTGGCGGTGTTCGCGGCGACCATCGGAGCGTAGAACTGGACGATGAGCCAGAAGCTGAGCCAGAAGGCGCCGTAGCTGCTGAAGGCGGTGGCGGCGAAGGTGTTGCCCCTGCGGAACGCCCACATGCCGGCGAGCAGCTGGGCGGTGCCGCCGTAGGCGATGGCGAGGCCGAGGACGACCGGCTCGTCGATGGCGCCGATCCAGCCCGCGTTGATGGCCGAGAGCACCATCGTGGTGAGGGCGAAGGCGGCGAGCCCGAGTGGCGCGGGGTCGGCGATCTCCACCGCCGGCGCCGCTGCGCCCACCGCCGCCCCGCTCAGCGGGCGGCTAGTCTGCATGGTGGCCATGGATCCGTGTCTCCTCTCTGACGAGTGGATGCGTGGTGGTTGACGATGCAGGGGATGCCTCAGTCTTCCTTCGATGCATCCTCCTGTGCGCGCGACTGGAGGTCCGACACCACGGTCGGGTCGGCGAGGGTGGTGGTGTCACCGAGCTGCCGCTTCTCGGCCACGTCGCGGAGCAGACGGCGCATGATCTTCCCGCTGCGCGTCTTGGGCAGGTCGGGGGTGAAGGCGACGTACTTGGGCTTGGCGATGGCCCCGATCAGCTTGGCCACGTGGTTGCGGAGCTCGGCGATCAGCTCCGTGGACTCCTCGTTGCCGCTGCGCAGGGTGACGAAGGCCGCGATCGCCTGGCCGGTGTCGGCGTCGCTGCGGCCCACCACCGCCGCCTCGGCGACGGCGGGATGGTCGACCAGCGCCGACTCCACCTCGGTGGTGGAGATGCGGTGGCCGCTGATGTTCATGACGTCGTCGACGCGGCCCATGAACCAGAAGTAGCCGTCCTCGTCGATGCGGGCGCCGTCGCCGGCGAAGTACTTGTCTCCGTACTTGGCCCAGTAGGTCGCCCTGTAGCGCTCGTCGTCGCCGTAGATGCCGCGCAGCATCCCCGGCCACGGCTTCTTCACCACCACGTAGCCGCCGCCGCCGAGGGGGACGTCCCTGCCCTCCTCGTCGACCACGCTCGCATCGATTCCCGGGAAGGGCCGGGTCGCCGAGCCGGGCTTGGTGGTGGTCACCGCGGGCAGGGGGGTGATCATGATCCCGCCGGTCTCCGTCTGCCACCAGGTGTCGACCACCGGGCAGGTGTTCCCCCCGATCTTCTCCCGGTACCACACCCAGGCCTCCGGATTGATCGGCTCGCCCACGGTGCCGAGCACGCGCAGCGAGCTGAGGTCGTGCTTCTCCGGGTACTCCGATCCCCACTTCATGAAGGTGCGGATCGCGGTCGGCGCGCAGTAGAGCACGGTGACCCCGTACCTCTCGACGATCGACCACCAGCGCTCCTTGTCGGGGAAGTCCGGGACGCCCTCGTACATCACGCTGGTGCAGCCGTTGGTGAGCGGGCCGTAGACGATGTAGCTGTGCCCGGTGACCCAGCCGATGTCGGCGGCGCACCAGTACACGGTGTCCGGCTGGATGTCGAAGATCAGCTTGTGGGTGGTGGCCACGTGGGTCAGGTAGCCGCCGGTGGTGTGCTTGATGCCCTTCGGCTTGGCGGTGGTTCCCGACGTGTAGAGGAGGAACAGGAGGTCCTCGGCCTCCATGTGCTCGGGCTCGCACTCCTCGGACTCGCCGTCCACGAGCTCGTGCCACCAGTGGTCGCGGCCCTCGACCCAGCCGACCTCACCGCCGGTGCGCCGCACCACCACGCAGTTCTTCACCGATGGAGCCCGGGAGAGCGCCTCGTCGGTGTTGGCCTTGAGCGGCACCGTCTTGCCACGCCGCCAGCCCTCGTCCGCGGTGATCACCATGGTGGCCTCGGCGTCGTTGCAACGGTCCTTCAGGGCGTCGGAGCTGAAGCCGCCGAAGACCACGGAGTGGGCGGCGCCGATGCGCGCGCAGGCGAGCATCGCGACCGGCAGCTCGGGGATCATCGGGAGGTAGATGCCCACCCGGTCGCCACGCTTGACGCCCAGGTTCTTCAGCGCGTTGGCGAAGCGGCAGACGTCCTTGAGCAGCTGCCCGTAGGTGATGGTCAGGGTGTCGCCCGGCTCACCCTCCCAGTGGTACGCGACCTGGTCGCCCCGGCCCGCCTCGACGTGGCGATCGAGGCAGTTGTAGCTCACGTTGAGCTCGCCGCCGACGAACCACCGGGCGAAGGGGAGGTCCCATTCCAGGGTGGTGTCGAAGTCCTTGAACCAGGAGACGTGCTCTCTCGCCATCCGGGCCCAGAACGCCTCGGGGTCGGCGGCCGCCTCCGCATAGATGCTGTCGTCCTTGACGTTGGCCCTGTCGGAGAAGTCGTCGGGAGGCGGATAGCTCCGGCGCTCCTGGAGAAGTGCCTCGATCGTCCGCGCGTCCACGCTCACAACCTCATTCCTCCACACTCATCCGGCACGAATCCCCGGGTGCCCCCCTGTTCGGCCAGGGCCGCACCGTACGCACTGGGGCACGAGCTCGGAAACGGGCAGCCGGTGAACGGTCGGAACTGGCCGGTGAGCGGTCGCCAGCGGCAGCCGAGCGGCGGCGGGGCCCGGCAGCTTGCGCCCCGCCGGCCGGTTCACGATGATCGGGCCATGGGGGTCCTCGCAGGTCTGCTCGTCCAGGTCCTGCTCACCGCGGTGGCGGCGGTCGCCGTCTACCTGCTGGTGAGCCGGCAGCGGCGCAGCTTCGGCACCGCCGAGGACCGGGCCACGCTTCGCACCCTGGCCCTGGCCACCTCCACGATGGGGGCGCTGCTCCGCGGCCTGACCATCCGGAGCGCCGCCGAGGTGCTGCCCGAGGTCGCCGAGCAGGCGGGGGCGGCGGTGGCCATCTACGACACCGGGGGGCTGCTCGGCTTCGAGCCCGGTCCCCCGGGGCCGGCGGACGGCCACCGCCTCCACCTCGAGGCGGACGCCCCCGCGGTGCTGGAGGCGCTGGCCACCGGCCGGCTGCGCCTCCTCCCCCTCCACGACGAGCCCACCGGCGGCTGCGGGCTGCGGGCCGCCGCGGTGGCGCCGCTGCTGGTCAACGACCGCCCCGTCGCCGCCCTGGTCTCCTACCACCCCCAGACCCCGGGACCGACCGCGCTGCGCATCACCTCCGACCTCGCGGAGCTGCTCGCCACCCAGCTGCGCCTGCAGCAGGCCGACCAGCAGCGCGTCGCCCTGGTGCGCTCCGAGCTGCGCGCCCTGCGCGCCCAGATCTCGCCACATTTCATCTACAACACCCTGACCACGATCGCCTCCTTCATCCGCACCGACCCGGACCGCGCCCGCGAGCTGCTCACCCTCTTCGCGGACTTCACGCGCAAGGCGTTCCGGGGCCCCCAGGACGAGTTCGCGTCGCTCGCCGACGAGCTCGTCTACGTCCACCAGTACCTGCTCTTCGAGCAGGCGCGCTTCGGCGAGCGGCTGACGGTGCGCTACAAGGTCGAGCCCGAGGTGCTCAACGCCATCGTCCCCACCCTGGTGGTGCAGCCGCTGGTGGAGAACGCGGTGAAGCACGGCATGGAGTCGGGCACCGGTCGCGGCACCGTCAGCATCATCGCCGAGGATCGCGACGACGAGTGCTGGATCGTGGTCCGCGACAACGGCCGCGGCTTCGACGCGACCGGCCTGGTGGGCGGTGAGAGCGGCGGCGCACTGGCCAACATCGACCGGCGGCTGCGCGAGACCTTCGGCCCCACCCACGGGCTGAACATCGATTCGATGCCGGGCACCGGCACCACGGTGCGGATGCGCATCCCCAAGTACCGCCCCGGGGTGCGGGTCTCGTGACCGCCGGCGGCGGCGACGCGGGGCTGCGCGTGCTCGTCGTCGACGACGAGCGGCCGGCGCGCGACGAGCTCGCCTTCCAGCTGGGCACCCTCGACGACGTCGCCGAGGTGCTCGGCGCGGCCGAGGCCACCGAGTGCCTGCGCCTCCTGGAGAGCGCCGACGTCGACGCCGTCTTCCTCGACGTCCGCATGCCCGGACTCGACGGGCTCGAGCTGGGACGGATCGTGCGCCTGCTGGCCCGGCCGCCGATGCTCGTCTTCGTCACCGCCTTCGACGGCTACGCGGTCGAGGCCTTCGGGCTGGCCGCGGTCGACTACCTGCTCAAGCCGGTGCGGCCGGAGCGGCTGCGGTCGACGGTGAAGCGCCTCGTCGAGACCCGCCGCAGCCTCGAGGGCGCCGCCGGCCCGGCCGGGCACCCCGAGGACGAGGACGCCCTCGGCGATCGCCTCCCCGTGCTCGCCCGGGGCCGCATCGTGCTCGTCAACGTCGCCGACATCCGCGTCGCCCTGGTGGCCGGCGAGCGGGTCATGGTGCACACCCACGAGGGACGCTTCCAGGCCCGTCACACCCTGGCGGAGCTGGAGCACCGCCTCCACGGCCGCGGCTTCCTGCGGGTGCACCGCGCCTACCTGGTCAACCTCCGGCACGTGCTCACCATCGAGACCTTCTTCAACGGCACCTACCTGCTGAAGCTGCGCAACGTGCCCGGCCTCACCGTGCCCGTCTCCCGCCGCCACGCCAGCGACCTGCGCGCGGCGGTCCATCTCTGAGCCGGATGGCGCCGCACCGCCGAGATCCCGAGCGCGCCGGCCGGCGGCTGCGCGACCTGCTCGAGCAGACCCAGGTCGGCGCCGTCTTCCTCGGCGCGCTGATGCGCCGCCAGCTCCGGCTCAGCCTCGCCATCACCATCGCCTTCCTGGTCGGCCTCGGCATCCAGCCGGTGCTGCCGGTGATCTGGCCCGGGTACGGCGACGCCAGCGTGCTCGGCCTGCCCCTCCCCTGGGTGGTGCTGGGGGCGCTGACCTACCCGCTGCTGGTGGTGCTGGGACTGCTCTACGTGCGCCGCGCCGAGGGCATCGACGACGACTTCACCGACCTGCTGCAGTGATCGTCTCCGCCGGCGCCGTCGTGGGCCTCCTGCTGATGGCCACGCTCACCGTGGCGGTGGGCGCCTACGCGCGCCGCTACGCGCGCACCACCTCCGACTTCCTTGTGGCGGCGCGGGCGGTGCCGCCCCGGCTCAACGCCGCGGCGATCAGCGGCGAGTACCTGAGCGCCGCCTCCTTCCTCGGCGTCGCCGGGCTGGTGATGCAGTTCGGCTACGACGTGCTCTGGTACCCGGTGGGATACGCCGCCGGCTACCTGGTGCTGCTGGTGTTCATCGCCGGTCCGCTGCGGCGGTTCGGCGCCTACACCATCCCCGACTTCGCCGAGGGACGCTTCGGCAGCCCCCGCTTCCGCCGCCTCGCGGTGGGCCTGGTGATCCTCATCGGGCTCTTCTACACGCTGCCCCAGATGAAGGCGGCGGGGATCACCGTCTCGACCGCCGCGGGCATGCCCTACGCCGCCGGGGTGGCGATCGTGACCGTGGTGGTGGTGAGCATCGTCGTCGCCGGGGGGATGCGGGGGATCACCCTGGTACAGGCGATGCAGTTCGCGGTCAAGCTCTTCGCGATCAGCGTCCCGGTGTTCGCGCTGCTGATCCACTACGGCAGCCCCGCGCGGCTGGTCGGGGCGGCGGGGGCGGAGCCGGTGCCCCGGCTGAGCGCCGCCACCTCCTTCCGCGTCGGCGCCGGCGACCTCTGGTCGTTGAGCCGGCCGCTGACCCTCTCCGTGGAGGGCCACGCGACCGCCACCCTCCTTCCCCCCGGCGAGCGCGGCGGCACCGCGCGCACCACCTATGTCGGGGTCCCGCTGTCCACCGCCTCCCAGCCCGTCGAGCCCCCGCGGCCGGTGGTCCTGGCGGGACGCAGCACCGTGCCCGCCGGCCGGGTGCGCTGGGAGCAGGACGCCAGGGTGACCCTCGCCGCCGGCGCCCCGGTGCCGTTCGGCAGCGACACCCCGCCGAGCAGCGGCAGCGCCTGGCTGCACCCCTTCGGACCGCTCGCCGGGGGCAGCGGCCATCCCCTGCTCTTCACCTACTCGCTGATCGTCGGGATCGTCTTCGGGACCATGGGACTGCCCCACATCCTGGTGCGCTTCTACACCAATCCCGACGCCCGCGCGGCGCGGCGCACCGCCTGGTACGTGCTCGTGCTGGTCAGCCTCTTCTACCTCTGGCCGCCCCTCTACGGGGTGATCGGCCGGCTCCACGCCGCCCAGCTCTACACCACCAACCTCACCGACGCGGTGGTGCTCATCCTGCCCCGCCAGCTCGGCCCGCCCTGGCTCGGCGAGGCGCTCGCCGCGGTGGTGGCCGCGGGCGCCTTCGCCGCCTTCTCCTCGACGCTGAGCGGCCTGCTGGTCTCGCTCGCCGGCGCCCTCGGCCACGACATCTACGGGCGGTGGCTGCGCCCCGGGGCGAGCGCGCGGGCGCGCAGCCGCGCCTTCCAGCTCTGCGCCCTGGCGGCGGGGACCGTGGCCGCGCTGCTGGGGCTCTCGGTCGAGCACTTCGACATCAGCATCCTGGTCGGCTGGGCCTTCGCGATCGCCGCCAGCTCCTTCTTCCCGCTGCTGGCGCTGGGGATCTGGTGGCGCCGGCTCACCCTGCTGGGCGCGGCGACGGGCGCGACGGTGGGCGGCCTCGCCGCCACCGCCGGGATCGTGACCACCATGCTCGCCTTCGCGAGCGCGCCGCTGGCGCGCCTGCTCGACGCCCATTCGGCGCTGGCGGTGGTGCTCGCCCAGCCCGCCATCCTCACCATCCCGCTGGCCTTCGCCGTCATGGTGGGGCTCTCGCTGCTCGACGGCCGGGTGCCCCCGGAGGTGGGCGCGACCATGCTCCAGCTCCACGCCCCCGACCGCCTGGGCCTGCGCCGCGACTACGTCCCCGACTAGCGGCGGTGAGCGAGGCCCAGCGCTTCCTGCTCCTCCTCGTCGGGCTGAGCGCGGCGGCAGTGCTGCTGCGCGCGGTCTCCCGCGGGGCCCGGATGCCCTACGCGGTGGTGCTCGCCGCCGGGGGGATCGCCGTGGGGCTCATCCCCGGGGTCCCCCGGCAGGTGATCGGCCCCGACCTGATCCTGCTCGCGTTCGTCCCCGGCCTGGTGTTCGAGGCCACCCTGACCCTCGACCTCGGGTCACTGCGCCAGGTGCTGGTGCCGGTCGGGCTGCTCGCCACCGCCGGGGTGGCGATCACCGTCGTGGTGATCGGCGGGCTCACCCACCTGCTGCTGGGGCTGCGCCTCCCCGACGCGATGCTGCTCGGCGCCGTGCTCGCCCCCACCGACCCCATCGCGGTGGTCTCGGTGATGCGCCGCCAGCGGGCACCGGGGCGGCTCGCCGCCCTGCTCGAGGGTGAGAGCCTTCTCAACGACGGCACCGGCGTCGCCGTGTTCAGCGCGCTGCTGGTGTCGATCGGCGCGGGCGCCCTCTCGGCGGGTGACGTGATCGGCCGCTTCGCCCTCGAGAGCGCGGGCGGCGCCGCGGTGGGACTGGCGGTCGGCGCCCTCGGGGTGGCGCTGCTCCGTGCGTTCACCGAGCCGCAGGTCGAGATCCTGATCACCCTGGTGCTCGCCTACGGGGGCTACCTCGCCGCCGACCTGCTCGGCCTCTCGGGGATCATCGCCGTGGTCGCGGTGGGCATCGTCGTCGCCGGCACCGGGCGCCGGCTGCGCCTCCACGGCGAGGAGCTCACCGACTTCTGGGCGGTGCTCGCATTCGTGCTCAACGCCATCCTCTTCCTGCTGGTGGGCACCGCCCTGCCCGCGCACCGGCTGCTCGAGGCGGCGGGGATGACGGCCGCGGCCTTCGGGCTGATGGTGGCGGCGCGGGCGCTGCCCGTGTACGGCCTGCTGCTGGCCGCCGACCCCCGGGGACGGCGCATCCCCTGGCGGTGGCGGCACCTGGTCTTCTGGGCGGGGCTGCGCGGCGCCCTCTCGGTGGCCCTGGCGCTCTCGCTGACCGGCAATCCGCGGGTCTCACCCGAGGTTCCGACGATCGCCTACGGGGTGGTGGTGCTCTCCCTGCTGGTGCAGGGCGGTCTCGCGGGCGCCGTCGCCCGGCGGCTGCGCCTCGGCGGGATGGACCGCGCCGGCGCCGGCGGGCGTCCCGCTGACCCGCGGGACACCCCGGCCGGCCCGGTGTGATGGTGGATCGGCTCAGAGAACCGTCTCGGTCTCGGTGGCAGGCTCCTCGGCACAGCGGTCGAGAAGCAGCAGCCAGGCGGGAACGGCGAGGCTGGACGCCGCCGCCCTCACCGCCCGGCGGCACGCCAGGATGCGGCGCTCGTGCGCGGCACGCGCCAGCCGCTCCCGGTGGACCGCGTGCGCCAGCTCATGGTGCAGCAGCGGATGCATCGTGGAATCTCCCGTGGTGGACACACAGCGCCGGCGTCGCATCGGCGACGGCGGCGACGACCTGGTCAGAACGCGAACACACTCATCGACATCTCGGCTGCACCTCCGTTGAAATTGCTGGCAACGAAAAAGGACCGGGCGGTGACCGCTCCGATCCTCGGTGAGCCGGACGAGAATGTTTCGGCTACCGGGTCGGTGCGCAGCCTCCGCGCATGCGGAGCCAGTCTCGCGTGGCGAGGACCGGCTTCGGATAGGACTGCACCACGGGGGACCTCCTTCTGTGACGGCGGAGCCGCTCGCATGGTCGCGGCCAGGACCGAAGTCTATGGCCGGCCGGCGGAACTGTCAACCGGAGGCGTGCGAATGTCACGAGTCCGGGAGCGCAGCGCGCCAGACCTTGACCACCGGTTCCCCAGTTGTAAACCTGCACACACCGGCTCGGCACGTTTGCACGAAGAAATGCCCAAACAGCATCGCAACGTTGCAGAGCGCGCCGCCACGCGGCCATGGCGCTGCATCAACAGGGCCCACGCGATGTTGTGCACAGACCATGACGCGGGCACAGCCGGTTGCCGTGGTAGGCTGCCCATGCTCTGCAGACGGTGCGGAAACCACACCGAAATACCAGGAAGAACAACGATGATGCGAACCTCACGTGAGACGGCCGAGTGCCTGCTCACCCACGCTCACGCGGTGCGCCTGCACGCGCAGGTCGCCGCGCCGGAGTCGCGGCTGAGACCGCGATGACCGAGCACGAGCCCTGGTGGGAGGACGTGGTCGGCGACCTGGTCGAGATCCTGCTCGAGCTCGGCGAGGCGGGGTGCGCACGGCGCACCCTCGACGTCTACTGCACCACCCCGCAGGAACAGCGCTGGCAGGTCGGCGGCCCCGTGGAGCTGCGCTGCCGCGCCCTGCTCAGCGCCGCCGGCGGCGACCTGCCCGGCGCCCTGAGGCAGCTCGACGCCGCCGTCGAGGGGCTGGACGCCGCCTGGTCCGTCGACCTGGCCCGCGCCCTGCTCGCCAGGGGCAGCCTCCTCCGCCTGCTCGGGCGCACCTGGGAGGCGCGGTTCGACCTGAAGCGCGCCCTGGCGATCTTCACCCGCCATGGCCTCAGCACCTGGCGCGCCGCCGTGCTGCGCGCCCTGGCCGGCACCGTCGCGACCGACGCCGCCACCGCCGGCACCCTGCCCGCAGCCGACCGCATGATCGCCGAGCTCACCGGCGGTCACTGGTCCGACCACGAGATCGCCTCGCGACTGCAGCTCTCCCTGCTCGCCGTGGAGCGCGAGCTGGGGGTGTCCTCGCTCGGGATGCCCGTCGCCGAGTCGCTCTGAGGACGCCTCTCTCGGGCACCCCGTCGCAGAGTCGCAAGCCTGGACGCGGTGGGCCGGGCGACGGCGCTCGGCGGGGACGCCGGCGATCGCTTCGCGATCGACTCGGCTCGGAGCTCGCCGCGGGGGTATACGGCTCTGTGAGGATGGCGGAGCCATCAGGGGATGGGTATACACAGTAGTCGTAGTAGTGGCCTGTGGATACGTGGGACAGT
>JAQBPH010000255.1:0-2995 GCA_028287625.1 Chloroflexota bacterium
CCGAGCGCATCGTCGATGTCGCCACCGCCCGCGACCTGGTGGAGGAGCAGCTGCGCCGCAAGCGTGGCGCCGAGGCCGCCGCGCTGCTCCAGCGCCTCGCCGCCGAGCTGCCCGGCCGCGAGACCGCCGACCTCGCCCTCGACAGCGGCGACCGCTGCCTGGCCCTCGGCCAGAACCGCTCGGCGACCAACTGCTACCTCGCCGGCTGGCGCGCCGACCCCGGCTACGAGACGCCGCTGTGGCGGCTCGCCGACGTCTGCCTCGCCGACCGGGAGGTGGCCCTCGCCACCGGCTACCTGGAGCGCATCGCCGAGCTGATGCTCACCCGTGGCGACCACGCCGGCGCGCTTGCCGTCTACCGGAAGATCGTCACCATCGCGCCCGAGCGGGAGGACATCCGCCGCCTCCTCCGCCTCGCGGAGGGCGCGGGAAGGCTCGAGGCCTGAGGGCGGCTCGCTCGGGCTGGAGCGCCTCTATGACGCGGCGGCGAGGATCTGGTCGCCCTGGTCCTCGGGGCCGACGAAGGCGAGGCGCACCTGGTCGAGGCCGGCCGCGATCCTCGCCGCGGCCGCCTGGACCTGCTCGGGGGTGACCCCGGCGATGGCCTGGGCGCGGTCGTCGGGGGTCTGCAGCGGCAGCCCCGCGCGCCAGCGGGCGGCATACCAGTGGGCGCTGCTCCCGGCGGTCTCGGTGCTGCGCAGCAGACGGCCGATCATCGAGGCGCGGGCGGCCTCGAGCTCGTCCTCGGGGACCGGCTCGACGGTGAGCCGGCGCAGCTCGGCGATCGACAGCTCCACCGCCTGGGGCGCGTCCTTGGGCCGGGTGGCGGTGGAGAGGGTGAAGAGGCCGGCGTCCTCGAAGTACTCGTGGCCGGCGGAGATGCGGTAGCAGAGCCCGTGGCGCTCGCGAACCGTGTGGAAGAGCCGCGAGGACATGCCGCTGCCGAGCACGTGGGTCATCACCGCCAGGCTGGCGCGGTCGGGGTCGTGGGCGGGGATGCCGGGCAGCGCCAGCGCCAGGTCGACCTGCGGCTCCTCCTGGGCCGAGAGCGGCCTGATGTTGGCGGCGTAGCGCTCGCCCTGCCCCCAGACGGCGGGGATGCGCGGCCGGGGGGTCGCCGTGGGCACGTCGGCGAGCAGCTCGGTGGCGGTCTCGGGGTCGAGGCCGGCGCCCCCGCTGATCACCAGCGCCATCGACTCGGGCGAGTAGAACGAGCGATGGTAGTCGACGATGGCCTCGCGGGAGACCTCTGCGACCACCGAGGGGTAGCCCGCGGCCGACCACGACATCGGCTGGCCGCCGCCGAAGGCCACGCTGAGGAGCCGGTCGCCGATCCAGCCGGTGGGGCGGAGCAGCCGGGCGGCCAGCTCCTGGAGGACGACGTTGCGCTCGCGCTCCACCTCCTCGGGGGCGAAGAGGGGCCGGCTGAGCATGTCGGTGAGGATGTCGGCGAGCGGCACCAGGGTGGTGGCCGGGCCCTCGGCGTAGTAGGCGACCTCCTCGGTGTCGGTGTAGGCGTTGGTGATGCCGCCGAGGCGGTCGACCTCCCGGCTGATGTCCATCGTGGTGGGGCGTCGCCGCGTGCCCTTGAAGAACAGGTGCTCGAGGAAATGGGCGAGACCCGCCGTGGTCGCGGACTCGTCGCGCGAGCCGGCGCGCACGATGAGGACGACGCCGACGTTGCGGCTGAAGGGAATGGGGGCGTCGAGCAGCGTGACCCCGTTGGGGAGGCGGGTCACCGTCGGGGTGGCTACGTCGGATGTCATGGGTGACAAGTGTGACGGCTCCGCCGCGTGAGGGTGGGGACGCCCGGCGTGCGACGGGGCCGGGGCTTGCGGAGCGAACCGATGTTCGCCTAGGCTGGGCGGCCCATGGCCGACGCCCCCGGCATCGCCGCTCTCCCCGCCGACCACGTCGCCGCCGCCCTCGACGAGCTGCGCCGCCTGCCCGCCCTGTCGGGCCGCATCGTCCACGAGGCCCGGCTCGAGGCGCGCCCGGCGCGTCACGCCCCCTGGCCCGCCGGCCTCCACCCGCTGCTGGTCGAGGCCCTCCGCGCGCGGGGGGTCGAGCGGCCGTACTCCCACCAGGCGGAGGCGGTGGAGCGGGCGCTGGCGGGGCGCGACGTGGTGGTGGTCACCCCCACCGCGTCGGGGAAGTCGCTCTGCTACACCCTCCCGGTCCTCGACGCCTGGCTGCGCGACCCCGAGGCGCGCTCGCTCTGGCTGTTCCCCACCAAGGCGCTGGCCCAGGACCAGCTCGCCGCCCTCGGCGACATCGCCGCCCACCTGCCCGCCGGTCTGCGCGCCGCCACCTTCGACGGCGACACGCCGCCGGGAGTGCGGCGGGCGGTCCGGCAGGCGGGTCACATCGTGGTCACCAACCCGGAGATGCTCCACACCGGCGTGCTTCCGCACCACACCGGCTGGGTGCGTCTCCTCCAGCAGCTCCGCTACGTCGTGATCGACGAGCTGCACAGCTACCGCGGCGTGTTCGGCTCGCACCTCGCCAACGTGCTCCGGCGGCTGCGCCGGCTCTGCCACTTCTACGGCAGCGACCCGGTGGTGATCGCCTGCTCGGCGACCATCGCCAACCCCCGCCAGCTCGCCGAGCGGCTGCTGGAGCGGCCGGTCGACTGCGTGGATGTGAGCGGCGCCCCGCGTGCCGAGCGGCGGCTGTGGTTCTGGAACCCGCCGCTGGTCGACGGCGCCCTCGGGGTGCGCCGGTCGGCGACGCTGGAGGCGCGGCGGCTGACCACCGAGCTGGTGCGCCGCGGCCTGCAGACCCTGGTCTTCACCCGCAGCCGCAGCTCGGTCGAGGTGCTGCTCACCTACCTGCAGCGGCTCCACCCGCCGCCGGGCCCCGGCCGTCCCGGCCCGGTGCGCGGCTACCGCAGCGGCTACCTCCCGCTCGAGCGCCGCGCCATCGAGGCGGGGCTGCGTGACGGCAGCGTCCGCGCCGTGGTCAGCACCAACGCCCTCGAGCTCGGCATCGACGT
>JAQBPH010000256.1:0-14748 GCA_028287625.1 Chloroflexota bacterium
CCACCCTGTTCGTGCACCGGAGCACGGTCAAGTACCGCCTCCAGCGCGTGCGCGAGATCACCGGTTTCGACCTCAACGATCCCAACGTGCGCTTCAACCTCCAGCTCTCCACCCGCGCCTGGCAGACCTTGCAGGCACTCGCCCCCGTCTGTGTCCCGGCCATGACGCGGTGCGTCGTGACGGGCGACGCTCCCCGTGGGCCTGAGCAGGACGTCATCGCCGAGGGTCCGGGGTGGGAGGGGTCGGGATGTGATTGCACCCGACGGCATGGTGCATCTGCATCACCAACGCCGCCGGTCGCGCGGAAGCGGCGGGGAGGCACATCAAGGTGATTGACGTCACTGTCCGGAAAGGTCTACCTTACATGACTACATGTCCGAGTCGAGGATCCGCGTGCTGATCGTCGAGGATCACAGGATGTTCGCCGAGGCCGTGGCGTACGCTCTTGCTGCCGTCCCCGAGTTCACCGTGGTGGGGGCGGCGTCGACCATCGCTGAGGCGAGCCGCATGGTCGAGGAGACCGATCCGCAGGTGGTCCTGATGGACTACAGGCTGCCCGACGGCACCGGCACCAGGGCGGCGCAGGCGCTGTGCGCCGGGCGTCCGCAGACGAAGGTGGTCATCGTCACCGCGTCCGACGACGAGGTGCTCCTGGCCGAGGCTGTCGACGCCGGCTGTTCCGGGTACGTGGTCAAGACGCAGGGGTTGTACGAGTTGGTGAACGCCACCCGTGCCGCGGCCGCGGGAGACGCTGTGATCCCACCGGCACTGCTCCGCCGGCTGGTCACACGGCTCAACGATGCGGTGGGACATACCCCCTTCGGGCTGACCTGTCGAGAGATCGAAGTGCTTCGCCTGATGGCCCAGGGAATATCCAATCGCCGCATCAGCGAGCAGCTGGGAATTTGCCTGAACACCACTCGCAACCACGTGCAGAGCATCATCCGGAAGTGCGACGCGCACTCGAAGCTCGAGGCGGTGTCGACCGCGCTCCGACAGGGCGTGATCCCGACGCTGACCAGATCCATGCCGCCCTAGGCCAGAGAGCGTTCGCTGATGCCACCGCGGCGCCTGGGTGGCACGCCCGGTGTCGTGGTGGGTGACGCCCGGGGGTTGTTCCCTCCCAGGCGTTCTGGAGGAGGAGAGCACCGTGCCCATGGCCGCCGCGCTCGCGGCGTTCAGTCGCTGTGCGCTCACCGCCGAAGGCCTTGCAGAGGTCATCGAGGAGGCGGTGAGACTTGCCACCCGCACCCTCGAGGCCGACGGAGCTGCGGTCATCGAGCTCGCCGGCGATGGAGGGGGGGCCACACTGCGCGCCGGGGTCGGTCTGCCATCCGGGACCTTCGGCACCGAGGATCTCACCTCGGACGAGTTCTGGCGGCGGGGCGGGATGGACAGCAGGATCAGCGGACTGGTGCGCGCGGGCGGGCGGACCTGGGGCGTCCTCTCGGTATTCTCTCGCAGCCAGCGATCGTTCACCTGGCGGGAGGCACTCGCGGTCGAGACCATTGCAAACGTCCTCGCCATGGCCGTCCAGCGCAAGGATCTGGAGATCTGCTTCGGGCGGAGCGAGGCGGAGCTCGACCGCCGCATCGCCGAGGAGCGCCGGAGGGCGGCCGAGGACATCCACGACGAGGCCCTGCAGACCCTCGCGGGCGCCATCCTCCTCGTCGACCACCTGGGCATGGTCCTCTCCACACCCGACGAGGAGGGGTTGCTCGGTGCCGTCGAGGATGCCCTGCAGACCGCGGTCCGTCAGCTGCGGAGCCTGATCGGTGGGCTCCGTCCGCCAAGCCTCGAGCCAGGGCGGCTGATGGCGGCGATCAGGGAAGCCGCGGAGCGCACCTTCGCCAACCAGGATGTTCGGGTGAGCGTGGTTGGTGAGCTCCGACGAGAGCCGGAGTCCTCGGCGCGGACGGTGATCTTCAAAATCGCCCAGGAGGCCCTGGCGAACTGCCGCAAGCACGCGGGTGCGACCCGGATCGAGGTGGGCGTCGCCGAGGTGGATGGCGGTATCGAGGTGGGGATCAGGGACAACGGGATGGGCTTCAACGCCCTGGAGATCAGCGACAGCGCCGCCGGTGGTCACATGGGCATGAGCAGCATGCGCGAGCGCGCCGAGCGTGCCGGAGGCAGGTGGAGCATCGAGAGCCGCCCGGGGTGCGGAACGGTGGTCGCGTACTGGATCCCCATCGATGTGACCCGGGCCCGATCCGTGGTGGTCCTCTGACCGAATCCCGAGGAGGTCTTTCACATGTGGTGGGTGCTCGGATCAGCTGCGAATCTGGCGATCGCGATCGCCTACCTCGCCATCAGCGCGGCCATCGCCGTGCCTCTCATTCGCGGCCATCAGGTGCGCGCCAACCGGTTGGGCACGGCGACGGCCGTGATCTTCCTGACCTGCGCCGTGCACCATGGGGGCCACGTCGTGAAAGCCGTCCTCCCCTTCTTTCACGCCTGGCAGAGCCTCGGCCTGAGCATGACCGCGGGACTCTACACCCGGCTGTCGTGGGATCCGGAGGCCGTCGTCTGGGATATCGTCGGTGCCGCCGTCGCCGCCTACTACCTGTCCCTGCGCCGGGCCTACGCTCCGCTGATGCAGGGAGCCAAACTCTTCGAGGATCTGCGTGAGCGCCAGCGGCAGGCCCTGGAGATCAACGACAACATCGTGCAGGGCCTGGCACAGGCTCAGCTGGCGCTGCATCTCGGAAACGATGCGGAGTCGGAGGAGGCGATCGCCGGCACACTGGCCTCGGCTCGGCACATCATCACCGACCTCCTTCAGAGATCCGGGTCCGAGCGTACCGTCTTCTCCGCAGGCGACCTGCGCCGCTCCGAGCCGGCCACGCTGCAGCGCCGGTGAACTCTGCCGCAGGCTCCCTCCGCGTGGTCATCGTCGACGATGCGGAGCGCCTGCGCGGCCTCCTGCGCGAGGCTCTGGGCCGGTACGGTGTGCGCGTGGTCGGGGAGGCGGGAGACGGCGAGGAAGGGGTACGTGTCGTCGAGGCCACGGTACCGGACATCGCGCTCGTCGACCTCGCCATGCCGGTGATGGACGGGCTGGAGATGATCCCGGAGATCCGCCGGCGCTCCCCGAAGACCAGGATCGTCGTCCTCTCGGGATTCGAGGCAGCCCACATGGAGCGGGATGCACTCGCCCGGGGCGCGCATGCGTACCTGGAGAAGGGGACGCATCCGCAGGCCCTGGTGGCCGTTCTGCACGCCGTCCACGAGGCGAGCAGCGTCTGCGGCGCCCAGCATCTCGAGGTGCTCGCCAGCACCAACGGTGACATGGTGTGTTCGCTCTCGCCTGCGGGCACGGTCACGTTCATCTCCCCCGCCGCGAGGCGTCTCTTCGGGTACGAGCCGCAGCAGTTGGGCGAATGGCCCATCCTGGAACTGGTCGATGAGGCGCGGGAGGAGGACCGCGAAGCCTCGGTCGGGGGCGGGGAGACCCGCACGGTGATGCACCGCCTCCAGCTGCGAGGCGGCCCGACGGTCCGCGTCGAGAGTGTCGTCCGCCCCATCGTCGACCCGGGGACGGGGCGCTTCCGGGAGTGGCAGCTGTCCATCCTCCGCCTCCGAGGCACGTGAGGCCCGGCGCGGCCGGGCGCTCCTTCGGACGGACGCACGAGCCGACGGTCGATGCCACAGGCGGAGCGGCGACCGCCTAGGGGTCGACGCCACCCCCATCCGGCTCCACCCCGAGGTGGCGCAGCAATTGCCGGCGGAGGATCTCGAACGCCGAGCTGGCGCGGCGTCGGGGCCGAGGCAGCTCGATGGGGACGTCGAGCCCGATCCCTCCCTGGTCCAGCACGACGGCCCGGTCCGCGAGCACGATCGCCTCGTCGACGTCGTGGGTGACCACCAGCATTGCGAGGCCGTGTGTCCGCCACAGCTGGAGGACGAGTCCCTGCATGCGCAGGCGAGTGAGCGCATCGAGGGAGGCGAAGGGCTCGTCCAGCAGCAGCACCGCGGGCCGCCGCACCAGGGCGCGCGCCAGTGCCGCCCGCTGCGCCTCGCCGCCCGACAGCGTGACCGGCCAATCCCTTGCCCGTGCCGACAGCTCGACCTCTGCCAGCGCAGCCTCGATGAGCTCGCCGCGACCATGCCGCGGAAGGCCGAGCCCGACGTTGTCGCAGACCCGCTTCCATGGCAGCAGGCGCGGCTGCTGGAACACCACCGCCACCGAGCCGTTCACCCTCACCTCGTCGCCCACGGTGGGATCCAGACCCGCGACCGCACGCAGCAGCGTGCTCTTGCCACAGCCGCTCGGCCCGAGGACGGCCACACACTCGCCCTGGGCCACGGCGAGATCGACACCGCGGAGGACGGCCCTGGTGCCGAAGGACCGCTGCAGCCCGCTGATGACGACGGCGGGCTGCGTGGGGCGCCCTAGGTCCCCGCGAAGGCCGCATCGCGTCGCCACGCCAGCGCTCCCCTCTCGACGAACCGGACCATGGCATCGGTGGCCAGACCGAGCAACGCGTAGACGGCGAGCGCAAGGACGAGGACGTCGGTCTGGATGAACTCCCGCGCATTGTTCATCAGGTAGCCGAGCCCGCTGTCGGCGTTCACCTGCTCGACCACGACCAGGCTCAGCCAGGCCAGGCCCAGGGAGTACCGCAGGCCGACGAGCACGGACGGCAGAGCGCCCGGCAGGACGACATGGCGGACCAGCCCGAGACGGCCGAGGCCGCAGCTGCGAGCGGCGTCGACCAGCCCCTCGTCGACGCCCCTGATTCCGCTGAAGGTGTTGAGATAGAGGGGGAAGAACACCCCGAGGGACACCATGGCGACCTTGGGCGTCTCGCCGATGCCGAACCACAGGATGAAGAGTGGGACCAGGCCGAGGAAGGGCAGCGTCCGCAGCATCTGCACGGTGGCGTCGAGCATGTCCTCCCCGGCGCGCGAGAGACCCGAGAGCACGCCCAGCGTCACTCCGAGCGTTGCGCCGATGGCGAGGCCGAGGACGGCCCGGCCCAGGGACACCACGAGGTTGTGCGGAAGCACTCCGTTCGCGGTGAGCCTCCAGGCGGTGGCGATCACGGTGGCCGGCGCGGTGAGCTTGCGGTCGGGGAGCGATCCCGTCGACGAGGTGAGCTGCCACAGTCCGACCAGGCTCAGCGGCACCGCCAGCCGCCGCAGGCGAGGACGCGCGATCATCGAATCGCGCCATTGAACGCCGTGTCGAAGTCGGCCGCCACTTTGATGGGATTGGGGATCAGTCCCAGGCGGGCGAAGGTGTCGGCCACCTCCTGCTGGCCGGCGATGAGGCCGTCGTCGATCGGAACCAGACCAGGCCCGGACCGCCTGGCGGCGTCGACCAGCGCGGCGACGGGGATGCCCAGCAGCCCGCCGATGAGCGCGGCGCGTTCGTCGGGGTGGGCGACCGCCCACCTGACCGCCTTCCCCAGCTGCGCGAGGAACGTTCGCAACGCGGCGGCCTTTCTCCTCACCGCGCTGGTGGAGGCCACGAAGTAGATGTGGTTGGCCACCAGCCCGGTGCCGTCGGCGAGCCGACGCGCTCCATCGGTCGCCTGGGCGATGGAGAGGAAGGGGTCCCAGATGACCCACGCGTCGACGGCTCCGCTCTCGAAGGCGGGACGGGCGTCGGCTGGAGCAAGGTAGCGGACCTCGACGTCGTCGAGCGTCAGTCCGTGGGCCCCGAGGAGCTTGACGAGGAGGTACTGGACGTTCGAGCCCCTGTTGAGGGCGACCGTCCTCCCCCTCAGGTCCTCGACCCGGTGGATCGGGGAGTCCCTGGCGACGAGAACGGCCTCGGACATCGGGGCCGCCCCCGCCGCGGCCACCGTCGTGAACGGCACGCCGGCTGCCTGACCGAAGACCGGAGGAGCCTCACCCAGCTCTCCGACGTCGATCGACCCGGCGTTGAGCGCCTCGGTGATCGCCGGCCCGCTGGGGAACTCCGACCAGCTCACCTCGAGGTTCCGCGTACCTCGAGCCTGGAGAACAGTCTCCCAGCTGTACTTCTGGTAGCCGACGCGCAGTGACTCGTCGCTTGCCGCCGTCGCGGATGGTGACGTCGAGGTGGTGGATGCGGCACTCGTCGTGGCCGTTTCACCTCCGCACGCCGCGCTCGCAAGGACGCCGATCAGCAGCGCCAGTGTCGAAAGGAGGCGCCACAGCGACGCGAACACCACCATGGGCTGCGCACTCCCTACCTCCCCGCTGTGTCCACAACTCCGAGTCTAGGACTCCCCGGACATGCGGCGCTTCACCCTCGCAGGCCAGGAATCGAGGGCCACCTCTGTCCACGGGGACGGGATGTCGTGGTGGCAACCCACGGTGAGGCGGCAAGTCGCCGCGAGGCCAATCCTGCGCGGTGCCACTGCGCCTGCCAGGACGAAGACTGTGTGCGTCGAGCACTCACAGAATGCGCTCATGGCCTCATCCCAACAGCGTCACGCCGGCCAAGGAAGGTCTGGTTTCCGTCAACAGCGGTCGTCACCGCGCGTCACGGGCCGACGGTGGTCTGCCGTGGTGATCATGCTGGCCTGCATCGAATTGTGCGGCGTCGGCCCGGCTGCCGCAGCACCCTCCGCCGATCCCCCGCCTCGCGACTGCGTCCCGGGAGTCGCCGCGGTGGTCTGCGCCATCGGCGGCACCCCCGGACAGCCGGGCGGCGGCAGGAGTCCACGCCCGACGCCGGCGGGCAGTCCCCAACCATCGACGTCGGCCCACCCTGCACCGCGCGCCAACCCGCCCGGCAGCGCCGTGGTTCCTCCATCTGCGAGCCCGTCGCCGGCACCGGACTCCACCCTGGCACAGCTGGGGGGCAGCCTGCGCTCGGCCACATACCTTGGCCAGCTCGTCGACGCGCTCGCCCATCCGGCTGCGGCGGGACGTCCCGACCTGCGCCACTTCCCGCTGCCACGCGCGGCGGCCCCGGCGACGGCGCCGCTCCGCCTGGGACGCCCCGGTGGCACGCCTCCGGCCGGCGACCCCGGCCACGGGGGTCGGCTCGTCGAAGAGGCGCTCGTCGCACTCGCCGCCGCTGGGCTGATGCTGGGACTGGTCCGCTGGCGATCCTCCGCACCGCGCACACGACGATGGACGTTCGCCCTGGCCGTGGTGCTGACCCTGCCGGTGTCGACTGACGCCACCGTCCGGGCGCGCCACCATCCGTCGGCTCCCGCACCGCTGCCGCACGCATCCGCCCCGCGCCTCGCGACCGCCCCGGCCACGCTCCCGCCCCCCGCCGCATCCGGCCTGTGGGGGCAGCTGCTCGACATCGAGCGCCGGCTCGGCGACGGGGCGGTCGCGCCGGCGGAACACCACCAGGACCTCCAGGCCGAGTACGAGCTCTACCGCTCGGCGGCACGCGACCCCGGGCAGCGGGCCACGCTCACCGCGGCCGCGGCCAGGTTCTCCACCCCGGACGCCCTGATCGCCGTGACCGCCAACCTCGGCGTGGTGACGGTCCAGCTCGCTCAGGAGGCGGCGCTCACGGAGGCGCAGGCACGGCTACGAGAGCTGGGCACGCTCCTCCCCCTCCAGATGGACGCCATCCACCGACACCGACCCTTCATCACCCCCGAGGTGGCGCCCGTGAGCCAGGGCTTCGGGCCGAGCGACCTGAGCATCGAACCACCCCTCCTCTACAAGGGCAGCTTCTACCCACATTTCCACACGGGAATCGACCTCGCCGCACCCGAGAACACGCCGCTCCACGCTGCCGCCGACGGGGTGGTGCTCGTCGCCGCAGCGAGCGTCGATCCGGGCGGAAGGCTGGTCGGGTACGGCAACTATGTGGTCATCGGCCACGCCGCCGGCTTCCTGACCCTGTATGGCCACCTCTCCATCGCCGCGGTGCACAGCGGCGACCGCGTCCGCCAGGGTCAGGTGATCGGGTTCGAGGGCTCCACCGGCAACTCAACCGGGCCGCACGTGCACTTCGAGATCCGCCAGGACGGCGCCCTGCTCGACCCGGCGCCCTTCCTCACCGGCCAGCTGCCGCCGGGCTGACAGGCCGCGCGCACCGCCTGAGCTGGTCGCCATCGGACGCAGGCTTCAGGGGCCTCACTGGATGAACCGTGCGCTCCGGACCGGGCCTCCGAGCCACATCCGCTCGCGTGGACCCTCCTCCTGCGCCACGGCGGTGATGTCGTGGCAGGCGAGCGCGAGAGCCACGAGCTCTGCCTCGGTATCCGCGGGGGTCTCACCGTCGCCCTCGGCCGGCGTGGCGGCTGCGTTGACGATCCTCTCGGCCAGCTCCGGCGCAGGAGCGGGGTCGGCGGGCACCGTGTCGGTCAGATGCGTGGTGGGGTCCACGCTGGTGCGCTCTCCCCAGGGTGCCTGGACGAACTGGTGGACCAGGGTGGTGATGTCGGGTGCGATCGCGGAGGGGTGCACCCAGTTGGTGGCGTGAGCAGCGAGCAGCTGCCGGGGACGGTGCGACCGGAGGCTGGAGAGCACATGCTTGGCCACGTTTCCCGGGTCGTAGACCACGACGAGACCATCCGCATCCCCGTCGAACGGCCGTGCCGGCACCCCGAGGACGTGGGCGGCTGCGAGCCCGAGAACGGTGCTGTCGCGATCGGGCACGAGGAGTACCGCCTCCGGCCGGCGCTCGAGGGCGCTCACCACGGCGACGAGACGCTGCAGGCCGTGTCGGCAGAGCGCGTAGGTGTCTCCGACCAGTCCCCAGCGGCCGTGCATGCTGGAGAATGCCCAGGGTGACAGCGTCGTGATCAGCGACGCCGAGATCACCATCTCCCAGCGCTGCAGGTCGCTGCGGCTGAGCGGCCGGATCCGCGTCATGGCATCGGCGCGGCGGAGCATCCGCTCGAGCCTCTCCGACATGGTCCGTTGGGCGTCGTCGCCTGGAGGGGAGAGTTCACGCTGATGTCCACGCGCCCGCTCGATGTCCCCGGACATGAGCGCGTTGAAGGCGGCCACATACCGCAGCGTCCACTCCCTGAGGAGATGCGGCCGGCCCTCCAGCACCACCAGGGCGACGGTGTGGAGCGTGCAGTCTTCGAGGGTGGCGGCGAGGGTCACGGCGGTCTGGTCGTGTTCCTCCAGCTCGAGGCATCGTCGCAGTGCCTGCACGGCGATCTCCGGGATGCCGAGCTGGTGACACGTGACCCCGAAGTCATACAGCGCGGGTGGCGACTCGGGTGTGCTCGCGGCCCGGCCGGCGGACTTCGCCAGGACGTCCAGGTGGAGGAGCATCGCCCCTCTGCGGACGGACTCGGCGACCGCGCCAAGGGGCAGCTGCAGTGAGGGATCGCGCAGCGCGTTGATGGCGGCCCGTCCGTTGCCGGCGGCGACCTGCTCGTCAGCGGTCTCGAGTGGAGTGGCCATGGTTGTGGCGTAGGGTAGCGCCGGGTGACGGACGCCAGGCTAGAGCCTGTCGAGCCAAAGGCCGGTCGCCACGTTGGCACGCACAGGACAGCTCCATCTCCACTCGCCATGGCTATGCTCAGTCCGGTGATACCGGCGGCGCTCAGGTGCTGCGACCTCGATGCACACACCCCCAATCGAGCCCGGGGGACAAGTTCTCGCTTCCACGCCCCGTCCCCCGGGCTTCCGTGGGTCCCACCCGGCCAGTCGACGATGAGCAGGTTGCTGCGGAGTGCAGACCGCGCCGCGGAGTCAGGGGAGGCGTCCGAACGTGCACGGCAGCCACCTCCTGTCGACGCCTCACTCAGCCGACCACGATGAGATCTTCGGGCATGCGCTCCGTGGACGCTTGGCCGAATCAGATCGGGGCCTGTCTCCACCGCGCTCGACGACGCACCTCGCCACCGGTCTGGACTGAGTCGGCCGGTCGCACGGAACCGCGCCGTCACCCACGCGGGTGAACAGGGACGTCCCTCAGGGAAGCTTCGATGTGGGTTTGGCGACAGGGTTGAGAAGTGGCGGATGCGAATGTTTCCCTATGATTTACGCCATGCGCATCGGGCTGCTGGTCCAGGAGGGGTTCTTCGGATCCGCCGTGTCGTCGATCATGGACATCGTCACCACCGCCGAGGCGGTCCGGTCCGAGATCGACGCATCGATCCCACCGTTGGAGATCGTGGTGGCAGGCCCCCAGAGGCGGGTCACCTCCACGGGTGGCATGACGATCGTGCCCACCCGGACGCTGCGGGAGCTCAACGACCTCGACGTCGTCGTGGTGCCCGCGCTGGGCACCATGACCGGCCCCGAAACCGAAGCCGCCGTCGAGAGCCGAGCCGGCCGGGCGATGGTTCGCGCGCTGGGCGCAATCGATACGACGCGGTCGCGGATCGCAGCCGCGTGCACCGGCGTGTTCCCGCTCGCCGAGACCGGGATACTCGACGGCCGACGGGTCACGACGACCTGGTTCCTGACCCCGACCTTCCGCGCCAGGTATCCGACCGTGTCAGTCGACCTCGACCGCATGGTCGTCGCCGACGGCCCGATCCTCACCGCCGGCGCGGCCTTCGCCCACGTCGATCTCGCGCTGGCGATCCTTCGGGGCGTCAGTGCAGAGCTCACCCACCATGTCGCGCGCCTCCTGCTCATCGACGAGCGAGCCTCGCAGGCCGCCTTTCTCAGCTTCGACCACCTCCAGCACGACGATCCGATCGTGCTCGCATTCGAGCGCTACGTGCGCCAGCACATCGAGCAGCCGTTCGACGCCTCCCTCGCCGCCTGCGCCATCGCGACGAGCCGCCGCACTCTCGAGCGGCGCACCCGCCAAGCGCTGGGCATGAGCCCGCTCGAGATGGTGCAGCGGCTTCGGATCGAACGTGCCGCCCACCTGCGGCGCACCACCAACCTCAGCACCGAGATGATCGCCGGACGGGTCGGGTATGCAAACGCAGAGACCCTCAGCGCCCTGCAGCGCCGTGCAGCGGGCCGTCAACCACGGTTGACATGAACGCACCGCAGCGACGCCCATGGTCGCCGCCGGGGTGAGGCCGTCGGTAGCTCGGGAGCGGCTGGCCACGCGACGGCGAAGAAGCACGGTGGTCGCCGCGCTGGGAGGCCAGGTCGCCGTGGGCCCGCGTCCATGGCTGTGGGCTCAATAGCGGGCTGAGCTGGCCAGCAGCATCGGCCACACCGGGAGCTGGACGCCGTCCACGGTCGTCCCGCCGAAGCCGAGCATCGGCCCGGGCCCGGCGGCGATGGCGGCTGGGAAGTCGAGCGACGGCGTCGACGGGTCGTCGAGAGCGGCGAGCTGCTCGGGCGCGAGGGTGATCTGCAGCGAGGCCACGTTGGCGCGCAGCTGCTCGACCGTCCGGGCGCCGATGAGCGTCGAGGTGACCGCGGGCCGGCCGCGCACCCAGGCGAGCGCGACCTCCGCCGAGCCGACGCCGATCTCGGCCGCGACCCGGGCGACCGCGTCGATGACGACCCAGTCCCGCTCGGTCGGCCCGTCCCCGCGGCCGGCCCGCAGGCTGTCGGCGGGCGCGCCGCCGTCGCGGACGTACTTCCCCGACAGCTGGCCGCCGCGCAGGGGGCTCCAGGGCAGGACGCCCATGCCGAGCGCTTCGGCCATCGGCAGCAGCTCGCCCTCGGGCGTGCGCTCCAGGAGCGAGTACTCGAGCTGCAGCGCGGTGACCGGCGCCCAGCCGCGGAAGTGGGCGATCGTCTGGGCCTGCGCGGCGACCCACGCCGGCACGTTGGAGAAGCCGACGTAGCGGACCGTGCCGGCGGCCACGAGGTCGTCGAGGGCGCGCAGCGTCTCCTCGATCGGGGCGCGGCGATCCCAGCCGTGCAGCCAGTAGAGGTCGACGTAGTCGGTCCGCAATCGCCGCAGCGACTCCTCGAGCTGACTGATGACTGCCTTGCGGCCGGCGCCGCCGCCGTTGGGGTCGCCGGGGTGGAGGTTGGCGAAGAACTTCGTGCCGAGCACGACACGTTCGCGCAGGCCGGGGCGGGTGGCGAAGAAGTCGCCGACGATCTTCTCGGAGTGGCCGTTGGTGTAGGTGTTGGCGGTGTCGACGACGTTGCCGCCGCGGTCGAGGTACTCGGCGAGGATTGCCGAGGATGCCTCGGGGCTGGCGCCCCAGCCGCCGTCTTCGCCGAACGTCATGGTGCCCAGCGAGAGCGGGCTCACGCGCAGGCCGGAGCGGCCGAGCGTGCGGTACGAGTCGAGGGAGGTCATCGCTCCAGGACACCAGGGCGGGCTCGCCACGGGCTAGATCGATGCTGCACGGCTCTTGCACGATCCTGCCAACCGTGACATCGGTCGGGCGTCGGCGTGATTCACTGGGCGCATGGACGCGCTGGACCGCCTGAAGGAGGCGATCACCCGCCAGGCGGGCGAGGGCGTGACGCGCACGGCGCTGCCCGGCGTCTCGGTCGTCCGCTCGCCGACACCCACCGGGCCGGTGGGCGTCATGGTCGAGCCGACGCTCGCGGTTGTTGCGCAGGGCGTCAAGAAGACCGCGCTGAACGGCCGCACCTTCACCTACGGCGCGGGGCAGTTCCTCGTCGTGTCGGTCGAGTTGCCGGTGCTGGGGCAGGTCACGGGGGCCAGCGCCGACGAGCCGTTCCTCGGGGTCGTGCTCACGTTGCGGCCGGAGAGGATCGCCACGCTGCTGCTCGAGACGGCGCCGGCGGCAACCGCCAGGCCGGGCGCCGTTGACGCCACGCCCGCCGGGATCGCCGTCAGCGACGCCTCGCCGGCGCTGCTCGACGCGGTCGGCCGGCTGCTCGCCCTCCTCGAGACGCCCGAGGACGCCTCGGCGCTGGCGGCCGGCGTCGAGCGCGAGGTCCTGTGGCGGCTGGTCACCGGCCCGCAGGGGGCGACCGTGCGGCAGATCGGGCTCGCCGACAGCCGGCTCGCGCTCCTGGCCCGCACGATCCACTGGATCCGCGGCCACTACGACGAGACGCTGCGCGTCGAGGAGCTCGCGGCGCTGGCCACGATGAGCGTCTCGTCGTTCCACCGCCACTTCCGCGCGGTGACCTCGATGACGCCGATCCAGTTCCAGAAGCAGATCCGGCTGCACGAGGCGAGGGGGCGGCTCCTCGCCGAGCCGGGGGACGTCGCCGGCGCCGGCTTCGCGGTCGGCTACGACAGCCCCTCCCAGTTCAGCCGCGAGTACCGGCGCATGTTCGGCGTGCCGCCGAGCCGCGACGCGCTCGCACTGCGCGGGGCCGCGGCACCGATCCGATAGGTCGCAGTTCTGTGAATTCGCCATGCTGAGCGGATCTCAGGTGGGATCCTCGGTTGCATGACGAACCCCCAGGAGTCGCCCGAGCAGTCCCAACCGGGGCCGAATCGGGGTCAGCAGCCGTACCCCGGCCAGTCTCCCTACGCGGGGCAGCCGTACCCGGGGCAGGGCTATCCGCCGCAACAGCCGTATCCGGGCCAACAGCAGCCCTACCCCGGTCAGGAGTACGGCGGGCAGCCATACCCGGGTCAGGGCTATCCGACCCAGCAGGGCTATCCGACCCAGCAGGGCTATCCACAGCCGGGTTACGGCTACCCGCCACAGGGCGCGGCGGATCCGACCGCCGTGGTCGGCGCGCGGGTGGGCCAGTACATCCTGGACGCGCTGCTGGTGATCGTGCCGCTGCTCGTGCTGGTGTTCGGCCTGGCGGTGGCGGCCGGCGGGAGCTTCCAGCTGGAGGGCGCGGCGGCCCTGCTGTTCTTCCTGGTCCCGGCCGTGCTCGGTTGGCTGGTGCACGCCTGGTGGCCGTCCACGCACGGTGGCCAGACCCCGGCGATGGGCTGGCTGAAGCTGCGGATCGTCACCGCTGAGGGCGGGCCGCCGAGCCTGGGCGCGCTGACCGTGCGCTGGCTGTTGCTGGTCGTCGACGGGAGCTTCTTCGGCCTGGTCGGCCTCGTCATCATGTCGGCCACCGCCCGGCACCAGCGGCTGGGTGACATCGCCGCGAGCACGTACGTGGTGCGAGCCGGCTGAGCGCGGCCGCCGGCCGCCGCGCGGCTCACCTGGGCCCGTGGTGGACTGGGTGCATGGGTGAGGTCGGCGACGAGGTGGCGTGGCTGGACTGGTTCGGCTGCGCGACGTTCCGGTTGCGCACCGCGGCCGGCCTGACGGTCTGGCTGGACGCCTACCTGGACCGGGCCCCGTCCGCCGCGCAGAGCGGGTTCGGGGTGGCCGACGTGACCGAGGCGGACTGGATCCTGGTCGGGCACTCCCACTTCGACCACCTCTACGGTGCGGAGCGGATCGCGCGTCGGACCGGGGCGAAGGTGGTCGGCTCCTACGAGTCGATCCGGATCATGGCCGAGTGCGGGGTACCCAAGGACCAGCTCGTCCCGGTGTCCGGCGGCGAGCGGATCCAGCTCGACCCGACGGTCTCGGTCCGGGTGTTGCCCGGACTGCACTCGTGCACCTGGGCCAGCAACCCGATGCCCTCGGCCGACGAGGTGTGCCTCGGCGACCTCGGCCTGAGCTGGCAGCAGCGGGTGGGACGGCTGCGGGAGCTGGGCCATCGGCTGCTGGCGAGCGGCGACGAGGTGCGTGCACATCTGGTCGAGTCCGCGCAGGGCGACCGCGGCGACGGCGGCGCGCTGGTCTACGTGATCGAGACGCCGGACGGCTCGGTGCTGTTCCAGGACACCGCCGGCTGCTGGACCGCGCTGTTCGAACGGGAGAGCCCGACGGTGGCGATCCTGGCCGGCGCGGGCCGGGGGCACCGCGACGGTGAGCCGGCGCAGGGCAGCACCGCCGACTTCGTCGCCGAGCAGGCCGTACTCCTGCACCAGCCGGAGCGGTTGGTGCTCTGCCACCACGACGACTGGTTGCCGGGGTTCTCCCGGCCGGCCGACATCAC